>JAFQGG010000010.1 GCA_017415505.1 Clostridia bacterium | reverse complement strand
CGCGTTTCCGTACGTGAACGGCGGACTGTTCGCGGGGGAAATAGAAATCCCCAATTTTACCGAAAAAATCGTTAATTTGCTGTTGCAAAAGGCAAGCGAGGACTTCGATTGGAGCGAGATAAGCCCGACGATTTTCGGCGCAGTATTTGAAAGCACCTTAAACCCCGAAACCCGTCGTTCGGGCGGTATGCACTATACCTCGATTGAAAATATCCATAAGGTAATCGACCCGCTGTTCTTGGACGAACTCAAAAGCGAGCTGGAAGAAATTAAGGCTTTGCAGGTGGCAAAAACGAGAATCCGTCGCGCGGAAGAGTATAGGGAAAAGCTCCAAAGTTTGAACTTTTTAGACCCCGCTTGCGGGAGCGGAAATTTCTTGACGGAAACGTATATTTCCCTGCGTAGACTCGAAAACGAAGCACTCAAAATTATTTTGGGCGACCAAATCGCAATCGGCTACGACCTTATAAAAGTGTCGATAAGGCAATTTTATGGAATAGAAATCAACGATTTTGCCGTAACGGTGGCAAAAACGGCACTTTGGATAGCCGAAAGCCAAATGCTCAAAGAAACGGAAGAAATCGCGCATACCTCGCTCGACTTCCTTCCCCTTAAATCGTATGCGAATATCGTCGAGGGCAACGCCCTGCGCCTTAATTGGGAAGATATAGTGCCTAAAAATGAACTTTCCTATATCATGGGCAACCCGCCGTTCGTGGGGTATGCTTATCAAACGAAAGAACAAAAAGAGGATTTGATAGCGGTAAGCGATAATGCGGGAAAAAATCTTGATTATGTAACAGGTTGGTATTTTAAGGCTTCAAGCTTCATAAAAGACACCAAAATTGGAGTTGCGTTCGTGTCTACCAACTCCATTACGCAGGGCGAGCAGGTAGCCGCAGTTTGGAAGCCCCTTTACGATAGATTCCATATCCATATCGATTTTGCGCACCGCACATTCCGTTGGGATAGTGAGGCAAACGCAAAGGCGCACGTACACTGCGTTATCGTCGGTTTTAGCGTCGGAGCTAATGCCCGCCCGAAAGTGATTTATTCCTCGGATAGATTGCAGTTTGTCGATAATATAAACTTTTATCTTATCGACGCGCCTACAATTTTTATAGAAAAAAGGACGAAACCTATTTGTAGTGTAACGGAAATTATCCGCGGTAGTTCGCCTAATGACGACAGTAATTTATTGATGACCATTGAAGAGTATGAGGAATATGCCAAGGCAGAACCCCAAGGTGTAAAATTTGTGCGTCCTTTTATGATGGGTAAAGATTTTATTCAACGAAAACCCCGTTATTGTTTTTGGTTGGTAGGAGCAAATCCTACCGAAATAAAAAAGTGTCCTCTTTTGTTGAGGCGCATAGAGGAAGTAAAGACCTTCCGTGAAAAAAGTAAACGAGCAAGGACTTTGGAACTTGCTAATACGCCTACGCTTTTTGAAGATATGCGAATAAGCGACGAAAGATATATCGCGATTCCCAAAGTATCCTCCGAATCTCGGCGTTATATTCCTATTGATTACTTGGAAAGCGAAGTTATTCCAGGTGATATGTTGTTTTTTATGAAAAATGCAACTCTATTTGATTTTGGAATTTTAACTTCAAATGTACATAATGCTTGGATGCGCGCAGTTTGCGGTAGACTGAAAAGCGATTATCGCTATTCTGGAACTATTGTTTACAATAATTTCCCGTGGTGCGAGGTTACGGAAGAACAAAAGGCGAAAATTGAAGAAACGGCGCAGGGGATATTGGATGCGCGGGCGTTGTATCCCGATTGCTCGCTTGCGGACTTGTACGACGAGGTGACGATGCCACCCGAGCTTCGCAAGGCGCACCAAGCGAACGATAAAGCGGTAATGAGCGCGTACGGATTTTCAATCAAGATGACGGAGAGCGAGTGCGTTGCCGAGCTTATGAAAACGTATCAAAGGCTTGCGGATAGATAATACTATAACTACAAAGGATAGCACAAAATTCGGTTCGGGAGTATAAACGAGGGAGTTATGTATTCGTATTATTGGTTATTTTTGGGATTAATACTTTTATGCGCCCTTTTTGCGGGCGGTGCGAGCGCGAAAGTAACGAGGACTTTCCGCGGTTTGAGCGATATGTCCACCGCTTCGCGTATGACGGGGTGCGATACGGCGAAGCGGCTGCTTAGCGCGGGTGGCGTGCGGGATATTCGCGTGGGAAAAGTGCAAGGATTTTTGACCGACCATTACCACCCGACGAAAGGGGAAGTAAATCTCTCCGAAAGCGTGTACGGCAACGACTCGGTGGCGGCGGTCGCCGTTGCGGCGCACGAGGTCGGGCACGTGATACAAAAAAAGAAGGGGTATTTCCCCTATAAATTGCGACAAATTTTAGTGCCGATTACCAATATCGGGAGCAGGCTTGCTCTGCCGTTGGTGCTTTTGGGCTTGATTTTGGACTTATTCGTACAACTGACGGCGTACGAGAACCTCGGATATTATCTCGCCCTTGCGGGCGTTGCGTTGTACGGGCTTGCAACGGTGTTTGCGTTCGTGACCCTGCCCGTAGAATTTAACGCGAGCCGTCGCGCCAAGCGTATGTTGTTGGACGAGGGGATATTGACGGAAGCGGAACTGCCGTTTGCAGAAAAAATGCTTTCCGCCGCGGCAATGACGTACGTGGCGTCGCTCGTAACCTCGCTCGTGTACTTCTTGCGTTTTCTTCTTTGGGTTTTCTTGCTCTTCGGCGGGCGGAGCAGAAGGCGGTAAGGCAGGCTAAGCCTGCACCTAGTTTTGTCTATCATTCTTGGTCGGGTTACTACACCGCCGTTTTTGACGGCTTGTTTGCTCTCACCAACACTCTTTTCCAAAAACTTAACCATGGGCAGGATAATCCTGCACCTAAAAAACTTAACCATGGTTAAGTTTTGAATGAAATTCGGCTACGCCGAGTGAAATTCGCCCATGGCAAGTGAAATTGCTCCGCAATGAAATTTTGCTCCGCAAAATAGCAGGCTAAGCCTGCACCTAAAAAACTTAACCATGGTTAAGTTTTTGGAATATGGGTCAAGGGACGAAGTTCCTTGCGCGGTTTGGGCGCGAAGCCCAAGACCCGCTGTCAAGCGCGCCGTTAGGCGAATTAAGCCCCACGAAAAGCAACCGCAGGTTGCGCCCATGCGAAGCGTTATCCTCACCAGAGGACGACGAGCAGGCGAATTTTACACCTAATCCCAAAACTTAACCATGGTTAAGTTTTGGAAAGCATAAAAATCGCCCTCAAAACGCAACTCTACTGTGCGTAGAGTCGGCATTTTAGGGCAAAATAAAAACTTAACCATGGTTAAGTTTTAATGAAATTCGGCTACGCCGAGTGAAATTCGCCCATGGCAAGTGAAATTGCTCCGCAATGAAATTTTGCTCCGCAAAATAGCAGGCTAAGCCTGCAAAAAACTTAACCATGGTTAAGTTTTTGGGATATGGGTCAAGGGACGAAGTTCCTTGTGGGGTGTAGGGGTGAAACCCTTACGCCGACGGCAGTCCCGTTCGAAGAACGGAGGGAAAGCCCAAGTCAAGCAATCGAAGATTGCGCCTTACGCGAAGCGTTAATTCCGTCGGGGAAAGACTGTGCCGAAAGAATATAAAAAAGGGCGTCAAGCTTTGTGCTTGCCGTCCTTTTCTCGTGCTCGCAATTCCGTTTTCGGAATTGCGAGCAAAAAAAAGCTGTCAACCGTTGGGTTGACAGCCTTGCGATTAAAGTTCCGCGAAGTATTTAATCGTTCTAACCATTTGGCTGGTGTACGAGTTTTCGTTATCGTACCAGGAAACGACCTTTACAAGCGTCGTGCCGTCGCCCATGGGCATGCACTTCGTTTGCGTAGCGTCGAAGAGCGAGCCGTAGGTGATACCAACGATATCGGAGGAAACGATTTCTTCTTCCGTGTAGCCGAAGGACTTGGAAGCCGCCGCTTTCATCGCCGCGTTTACGGCAGCCGCGTCTACTTCGCCTTCGCAAACCGCTACGAGTTGGGTAAGCGAACCGGTGGGAACGGGAACGCGTTGTGCGCAACCGTCAAGCACGCCGTTGAGTTCGGGAATAACCAAGCCGATCGCTTTCGCTGCGCCCGTGGAGTTGGGAACGATGTTCACAGCAGCCGCGCGTGCACGACGAAGGTCGCCCTTTCTATGAGGTCCGTCGAGAACCATTTGGTCGCCCGTGTATGCGTGGATCGTGGTCATATAACCTTTCTTGATCTTGCAAAGCTTGTTAAGGGTGTTTGCCATGGGCGCAAGGCAGTTGGTCGTACAGGACGCCGCGGAGATGATCGTGTCGTTCTTCGTGAGCGTCTTTTCGTTTACGCTGTAAACGATCGTGGGAAGGTCGTTGCCTGCGGGAGCAGAGATAACGACTTTCTTCGCACCTGCGTTGATGTGCGCTTGGCTCTTTGCTTTCGAGGTGTAGAAACCGGTACATTCAAGTACTACGTCTACGTCGTTTGCAGCCCAGGGGCAGTTGTTCGCGTCTTTTTCCGCGTAGATTTTGATCGTTTTGCCGTTTACGGTGATCGTGCCGGCTTCGTCGTCCGCAGAAACGGTATCCGCAAGCGCGTATCTACCTTGCGCGGAATCGTACTTAAGAAGATGCGCGAGCATCGAGGGGCTGGTGAGGTCGTTGATAGCGACTACTTCGTAGCCTTCTGCGCCGAACATTTGTCTGAACGCAAGACGACCGATACGACCGAAACCGTTGATTGCAACTTTTACGTTTGCCATAATAGAGTTCCTCCGAGTATATAAAAATTTTTTTATTTAGTAACCGAATGCAAAAGCGCGTATACCGCTTTTATCCGCATACTATTCTACCATAATTTTTTCCATTCGTCAATAGTTTTTGCCGATACTTGGAAAAATTATTTTTTATTTTTCGAGATTAGTAAAAAATACGCTTAAAAATGTGAAAAAATTCAAAAAACCGTTCTTTTCAAACGAAACGAACTATTGACAAAGGGGCGCGGATATAGTATAATATATATAGAAGAACTTTTTGGAGGCGCACCATGGCAAACCAGCAAACGGAAAAAGCGCAGGCTTTGCGCTCGGAATTTAACGGCGGTATGCTCGGGTATTTGGGCATAAGCCTACTTACTTTTATACATATTCTTTTTACGCTTACGATCGGTACGGCTTGGGCTATGTGCCGTTTTTGGCGTTGGCAGGCAAAGCACACCAAGCTCAACGGCAAACAAGTCGTGTTTACGGGTAAGGGCGGGGAGCTGTTCTCTTCGCTCGTGATTTGGTTTTTGCTCGGCGTGATCACGGTGGGGATTTTTTGGCTTTGGGTGCCCGTGAAAATGGAGAAATGGCGGGTGGAGCACACGCGTTTGAAAGAGCACCGCGCGGTCGCGGCAGAGCCGGACACGGCGGAGGAAATCAAACCCGAACCCACGCCTTTTTACACCGACCCGTCCGTGTTACCGCCCTGCGTTTACGTACGCCGTAAAGTAGAGAAAAAGGAAAAACCGCTCGACCCGAACGACCCGTACGAAAGCACGGGCGCACGGGAAGCCACGAAAGAAAAAGCACGGAAAAAATAACACCCTGCGCGCCCCGAAAGCCTATCTTTCGGGGCGCGCAAGATATCTCGTTGTTTTGCGGGAAAAACTTAACCATGGTTAAGTTTTTATTTTGTCTTAAAACCCCGACTCTACTCACAGTAGAGTTGCGTTTTTGGGGGCGATTTTATACTTTCCAAAACTTAACCATGGTTAAGTTTTGGGATTGTGCCGACATTTTGCAAAGCAAAATTTCATTGCGTAGCAATTTCACCCGCGTTAAGCGGATTTTACTCGGCGTAGCCGAATTTCATTATCTCGTCTTTCCCTGACGGGATAACGCTTCGCGTAGGCGCAATCTTCGATTGCTTGACTTGGGGGCTTGATTCGCCTAGCGGCGCGCTTGACAGCGGGTCTTGGGCTTCGCGCCCAAACCGCGCAAGGAACTTCGTCCCTTGACCCATAGCCCAAAAACTTAACCATGGTTAAGTTTTGTTAGTGAGAGCAAACAAGCCGTCGAAACGGCGGTAATTTACACCGAAAAAGAACGATAGATAAAATTAGGTGCAGGATTATCCTGCCCATGGTTAAGTTTTGGAAAAGAGTGTTGGTAAGAGCAAAAAGCTGTCAAAAACGGCGGTGTAGTAACCCGAAACGGAGTGATAGATAAAATTAGGTGCAGGCTTAGCCTGCCTTAACCATGGTTAAGTTTTTTAGGTGCAGGATTAGCCTGCCATTTTGCGGAGCAAAATTTCATTGCGTTGGGGTTTCACCCGCGTCAAGCGGATTTCATTCGGCACAGCCGAATTTCATTGCGTAGGGCAAAGAAAAACGCGCAACCGAAAAGGTTGCGCGTTGCCGTTTTTAATTAGAACGCTTTGCCTGCCGAGCCGAGCACGTTCACGATCTTGTGTTTTACCATTTCTTTCATCATTGCGCGTGCGTCGCCAAGGTATTGACGGGGGTCGAAGTGACCGGGGAAGTCGCTGTAATGCTTACGGATCGCCGCCGTGAACGCTACGCGAAGGTCGGAGTCGATATTGATTTTGCAAACCGCCATTTGCGCCGCTTTTCTAAGTTCCGATTCGGGAATACCGATTGCGTCGGGCATATGTCCGCCGTATTGGTTTACGATCGCAACCTTGTCCTGCGGAACGGACGAAGCGCCGTGCAAAACGATGGGGAAACCGGGGAGTCTTCTACCGATTTCTTCCAAGATATCCAAGCGAAGCTTGGGGTCTTGACCGGGCTTGAACTTATACGCGCCGTGGCTCGTTCCGATCGCGATTGCGAGCGAGTCGATACCCGTTGCGTTTACGAAATCCTGTACCTCGTCGGGGGAGGTGAATTGCGCGTCCGCCGCGTCTACGTTTACGTCGTCTTCGATACCCGCGAGCTTACCCAGCTCCGCTTCCACGACTACGCCGTGTGCGTGCGCGTATTCCACGACCTTTTTCGTGATCTCGATATTTTCTTCCCAAGGGTGGGAGGAAGCGTCGATCATAACGGAAGTGAAACCGCCGTCGATAGAAGCTTTACAAATTTCGAAATCCGCGCCGTGGTCGAGGTGCATAGCGATAGGAATATTCGTCGTTTCCACCGCCGCTTCAACGAGCTTTTTAAGATATACGGGGTTTGCGTACTTTCTCGCACCTGCGGAAACTTGCAAGATTACGGGAGATTTTTCTTCGTTCGCCGCTTCCACGATCGCTTGGATCATTTCCATGTTGTTCACGTTGAACGCGCCGATCGCGTACTTACCTTCGTACGCTTTTTTGAACATTTCGGTAGTAGTTACCAAAGGCATAGTGAGTTATCCTCCAAAATTTTATTTCATACGCTCATATTATAGACTATTTTTCGAAAAAAAGCAATCGAAAGCGGGGCGAAAACGCAAAAAATTATCCGTAAACGCAAAAAGCGGAAAGAAAAACACTTTTTTTCAAGATACTTTTGTTTGACTCCTTGACTTTTCCGCCCGTTTATAGTATACTATAAATTGAAAAGTTTTACCGTAGGTGATAAACGCATGACGAAAACGATTTTTTGTATAGCCGTATTGGCTTTGGTTATAGCAATCGTCTTTTACGCCGTATTTTTAGCGATAAGGGCGAAGGTGAACGCCACCAAGCAGGAAGAGGGCGTAGCAAAGGGGGAATTAAAGCCCTTCCACTTCTTGCTCGGCGGGGTGTTTTTATGTCTTTTGGTGCTCAACTATCCCGTTTGCTATTACGCGGAATTTGCGGACAATCCGCCCGTGCTTAGAGAGATCAAAACGCTGTTCGTCACCATTTACAACACGACGGCGACCTTCTTCGGCGACGGCGATTTCGCCGCCGTAAGCGAGTTCCTCGACGGCGCGGACTTGAATCCCGTACTCGCGGGCGCGTATTCGACGGCCGCGACGGTCATGTTCTTCCTTTCCCCGATTATGACGGCAGGGGTCGTGCTCTCTTTCTTCAAGAACTTGTCCGCGGTCATGAAATACCGTTTCTCACCGCGCGGGGAAGTGTACTTAATGTCCGAGCTGAACGAGCGTTCCATTTCGCTCGCGGAGAACATACTCGACAAGAGCAAGGTAAAGACGAAAGAAGAAAAGCGCGCGTTCAAGCGTAAGCTCGTCGTGTTTGCCGACGTCTTTGAAAAGGAAGAAGAGGAGAACTTTGAACTCGTCAACCGCGCGCACCGCCTCGGCGCGATTTGCATGAAGCGGGATATTGCGGATATCGGTTTGCGCAAGGGCAAGGACAAGAGCCGTAAAATCTATTTTATCGGCGAGGACGAGGACGAGAACGTAAAACAGGCGCTCGGCATGATTAAAGACTGCCGTGCGAACGCGAAAAACAAGGGTAGATTGGACAATTACGACACGCAATTCTACGTGTTTGCCACCGACGCGGTGAGCGAAGTGTTGCTCGACGCGACGGAGAACTCGAAGATGAAAGTACGGCGCGTCAACGAGAACAGAAACCTCGTATTGAGCACCATGCGCACCTCCACCGTCTTCTCGGACGCGCTCCCTGCAAAAGAAGCGGGCGGGGAAAGAGAAATCCATTTGTTGATCGTGGGTCTTGGTTCGTACGGAACGGAGCTTTTGAAAGCCGTTTGTTGGTGCGGGCAAATGGTGGGCTATCGCCTGCACGTGACCGTGTTCGATAAGGACTTGGAAGTGGAATCGCGCGTGCGCTCGCTCGCACCCGAACTCCTCGAATACAACCGCCACCGCGCGGAAGGCGCGCCCTATTACGATATCGATATCGTGGGCGGGGTGGACGTTACGGACAGCACGCTGGAAAGTAAGCTCGAAGAGCTTGGCGAAGTGACGACGGCGTTCGTCACGCTCGGCGACGACGAGCTTAACGTGGACGCCGCCATGCGCTTGCGCCGTTGGTTCGGTCGGCGGAATATCAAGACGGACGGGGCGAGAAAAGTGCCCACCGTATACGCCGTCGTATACAACGGCGTGAAAATGCAAACGCTCAATAAAGGCGACGGCTTGCGCGGTTTGCCGGGCGGGGAATATCCGCAGGGCGAGAGCTACGGTATCCACCTGATCGGCGGTTTGGAAGAGCGGTACACCGTGTCCGTTATCGAGCAACTCGATTTGGAAGAAGAGGGCTTGAACTGCCACCAAAGCTGGGTGCGCGCGGACGGGATTGCCAAACTCAAAGCGGCGCAATCGTCGGCGGACAAAGAGGCGGCGGAAAAGGAACTCAAAGAGAAAGAAAAGAAAAACCTCGAAAAATACGAGCATTACGAATACTACCGTCGCGCGTCCATGGCGGAAGCCATGTACGCGACCTTGCGGGAATCGCTTGGAATCGTGGCGGGCGAGGGCGCGTATACCGAGGAAGCGATCGCCGACGCGGAGCGTAAGCGTTGGGTCGCCTATATGCGCGCGGAGGGATACGTCGGAGCGAAAAAGCGTAGCGACGTCGCGCGAACGCATCCCAAACTCGTACATGAAGAAAAAGCGGACGAGGACGTGCGCCGTATCGACGCAATGATCGCCGCAGGAAAGAAAAAACAAAAGAAGGTAGGAAAATAATATGAACAAACTCTTTATCGAATTGGACGCAAGATGGGTCTTGCAACACCGCACGGACGATATCTTGCCCGTGCCCAACCTCAAACGCACGCTCTTGAACGAAGCGGCGTACTCGATCATGGTGGAATACGAATCGTACAACGCGCTCACGCTCGTAACCGAAGCGGACGCAAGCGCGGTGGCGAATTGGGTCGTGAGCACTTTTAGCCGTTTGTACTCGCCCGAGGAAGCGAGTCAATATCTCCGCTGTCGCGCGGAAACGACGGCTACGCCCGTACAAACGCCCGTGGAAACACCCGTGGAAAAATCGGGAAGCGCGACGGAATCTTCCCCGATCGACGAGCTTTTGGGCGTGTTCCAAGGCGGTGAAAAAACCGCGCCCCGTACGAGCGTAACGGCGGGGGGCGACGTGCTTGCCAAGGTGGACGAACTCGTCGGCTCGGAGGAGTTCAAGGCGCTCGCGAAAGAAATCGTGGAGATCGCGCCCCAACTCACCAAGGGCAAAATGACGGATATTTTCACGGCGCAAAGCTATTTGTTTGCGATCAACGACGGCTACGGGCTTACCACCGTACTCGATTTGTTTGCGGCGGTAGTGGGGCAATCGGGCTTGCGCTCGTTGAGCAGTTCTTGCGTACTCGAACGCCGTTTGTACCCGCCCAAAGGGGAAACGCTCGAACCGTTCGAGGAAGTTTTTAACGAACTTAAACGCGGAAATTCCGATTACGCGCGCATTTTGTCGATCGATATTAGCGAGTGGATGGACAAGACCAACTCCCGCCCGTTTAGACAGTTCCTTTCCATTTTGCAAAGCCGTCAAGACGAATTTATTTTCGTGTTCCGCGTGCCGTTCGTGGAAAAGGAAGTGCTCGAAGCGTTGCGCTATTCCCTCAACGACTTGATGTTCGTGCGGGTGGTGAGCTTCCCGCCGTTTAGCGAGGACGAGATCCGTTCTTGGGCGGAAAAGAAGCTCAAAAACGCGTACGGGTTCACCGTCGCGGAGGACGCTTGGAAATTCTTCTTCCGCCGTATTGCCGAGGAGAAGGGGGACGGTAAGTTCTACGGGCTGAACACCGTGAAAAAGGTCATTCGCGAGTTGCTGTATAAAAAGCAACTTCGCAACGCGCGCGAAAATACCAACGACACCGTAATCTCGCAAACGGATACGGAAGCGATTTGCGGGGCTTGGGGGGATAACCTTCTTGGCGAAGAACAGCTTGAAAAGCTCGTCGGTGGGGCGAAGATGAAAGAACGGCTTCTTGAAATCATTTCTCAAATCGAGCTTGCGCGCGCTGAGCAAGGCGTAAAGACCCCTTGCGTACATATGCGTTTCGTGGGTAATCCCGGTACGGGTAAGACGACGGTGGCGCGTATTTTGGGTAAAATGCTCAAAGAGCGCGGTTTGCTCCGCGTGGGCAACTTCTACGAGTACTCGGGTCGCGATTTCTGCGGTCGGTATATCGGTGAAACCGCGCCCAAGACGGCGAGCATGTGCCGTGACGCGTACGGTTCGGTACTGTTTATCGACGAGGCGTACACCCTCTTCCGCGGTGCGGGGGACGATAAGGATTACGGCAGAGAAGCGCTCGACACGCTAATTGCGGAAATGGAAAACCACCGTAGCGACCTCGTGGTGATCATGGCGGGGTACACGGACGAAATGGAAACGCTTATGCACGGCAACGCGGGTCTTGCGAGCCGTATGCCGTATATGATCGAATTCCCCAACTTCACCCGCGAGGAACTGTTCGGGATTTTCCAATCGATGGCGCAAGGCAAGTTCGAATGTCAAGAGGGCTTCCTCGAAGCGGCGAAGGCGTACTTCGACGCAATCCCCGATTCCGTAATCTCCTCCAAGGAATTTAGCAACGCGCGCTTTGCGCGTAACCTCTACGAGCGTACTTGGGCAAAGGCGGCGATGCGCTGTCAGTTGGAAAAGGCGGAAAAAATCAGCCTTACCAAGGACGACTTCGACAGAGCGGTTGCGGATAAGGAATTTAAGTTCAACGAAAAGAAGAAGTCCAGACTCGGCTTCTACGAGGATTAACTTTTATATATTATGGAAGGAAACGAAAGCAAAATGAAACTTGTCGAATACCTCACCGCCGCCGAGCAAGCGGCGGCGGTGCTCGCCGAGGGCGCGCCCCTTACTTACTTTTTGACGGAGGCGCATATCGATACGCGCACCGCGCTTTTGCGCGAGGGCGTGGAGATCAACGTGTTTTTGGCGGGCTTTGGCGCGGTCAATCAAGCGGTGATAAAGGCGCTCGTTTCCACCTGTCAATTCATGACGGCGGACGGCAGGGACTTGAAAGTAAAGCCCGTAAATTACCGTATTTTCGATAGGGATTTGACCCGTTTGGAAGATTCCCTTTCCGAGTATTACCGCTTCGCGGGCTGGAAAACGGCGGTGGATACGGGCGAGTATCTCCCCATGCCGTCTAACCCTGCGAAAGAGCATTTCACGCAAGCGGAAGTGGATTCGGACGCGTTTTTCGGCGAGTTGGAGTGTCAAAGCGCGAAAAAAGAGAGCGTGAACCTCGTAATCGTCGCGCTCGGCGACGAGGAAGAGAATATCCGTTTCGCGCGCAAAGTGACCGCTTGGCGCGCGAAGAATCAACGAGCGGTGCAGGTGTTTGCCCACGCGTCCGCGTTCCAAAAGGACGGCGAGGCGTTCGGCGAGGGCGAGGAAGAGGTACTTTCCTTCCACGAGGAGGAAATTTACCCCGTTTACGATATCGAGCGCATGGCAATCTACCGCAACGCCGTGTATAGCTTAGAATATCGCGTATCCCACGGGGAAGACCCCACGGACGCGGAAGAAGCGGAGGCGATGGAGCGCGCAAAGCTTGATTGGGAATCGCTCGACCCGTTCTTGAAAAAATCCAACCTCTACGCGTGCCTTGCCCTGCGCGGGAAACTGCACTTGACGGGGCTGGACTTTGCCTACGATACGACGGCGCAACCCGCGTTGGCTACGCTCGCGCCCGCGCCCGCGCGCGCGCTTTCTAATGATGAATATATGCAAATCTACGCGGTTTTGGATATGCCCGAATATTTAGAGGGCGACGCGGCGGGGAAAAAGGTGGTGCGCTACACGCTCGACGAAAAGGACTCTAAGCGTAGAAACTTTGCGAGAATCGAGCACTTGCGTTGGAACGCGTTTATGATCTCGCACGGGTTCGTGCCCTCTTCGCTCGATCAAATCGTGTTCGAGAAAAAGGACGGACGGTTCACCAACGGGAAAAATTTCAAAGAGCGCCGACACGGGAATATCACCACGCACGACGGGCTTTGCACTTATCGGTATTTGCTTGCCAAACGGGATAGGACGGCGGAGCGGGAAAAGGACGTCGTGCAGTACGATTATCAAATCATGGACGACGCGCCGTGGCTCTTGGGCAGAATCGGTTGCGTAATCACGGAAAAATAGAAAAAAGGAAGGGACTTTTGCAAGAAAGTCCCTTGTTTTTTGAAGAAAAACGCGCGAAAAAAAATTTTTTTCGAAAAAAATAAAAAAAATGAGAAATTCGACGCAAAACAGCTTGACGGAATTTTCGTTTCATAATATAATAAATAGGCAAGTTAGCCCGAAGGCTTGAAATTACCCGCTTTTCCCCGTTATTTAAGCGGATTGAAAGCGCGAAGGCGCGAGTACTTGTAACGAAGAAAATATATACGAAACAAAGGAGTAACATATTATGAAAACCTATATGGCGCACGCCGAAACGGTTGAGAGAAAATGGTATGTGGTAGACGCGGCGGGCGTGCCCCTCGGTCGTCTTGCTACCAAAGTCGCTTCCGTTCTTCGCGGTAAGCACAAACCCACCTACACTCCCAACGTTGACACGGGGGACTTCGTGATCGTTATCAACACGGACAAAGTGGTCCTTACGGGTAAGAAACTCGAAGACAAATATTATAGATACCATTCCGGTTACATCGGCGGATTGAAGGAAATCCCTTACAAGAAGTTGATGGCGGAAAAGAGCGACCTTGCCGTATACGAAGCGGTAAAGGGTATGCTTCCCAAGAACAGCCTCGGCAGAGTAATGCTGAAAAAGCTTCGCGTTTACAAGGGTGGCGAACATAACCACGCGGCTCAAAAACCCGAAGAACTCAAAGTGGACTAAAAGAGAGGAATGAAAAATGGCAAAAGCTAACGTAAAAAAGAAAATTCAGTTCTGGGGTACGGGCAGAAGAAAGAAAGCCATCGCCCGCGTTCGTCTTATTCCCGGCGGCAACGGTACGATCGTGATTAACGACCGCGCTTTTGAAGATTATTTCCCTCAGGGTACTTTGCAATATATCGTAAAGCAACCCCTCGTTGAGGTACAGGTAGAAGGTAAATACGACGTGATCGTAAACGTAATCGGCGGCGGCTACACCGGTCAAGCGGGCGCTATCCGTCTTGGCGTTGCGCGCGCCCTTCTCGAAGCGGAAGAGAATAGCCGTCCCGCGTTGAAAGCGGCAGGCTTCCTTACCCGCGACCCTCGTGCAAAGGAAAGAAAGAAGTACGGCTTGAAGAAAGCTCGTCGCGCTCCTCAATTCTCGAAGAGATAATTTTTCCATGCGGATTTTTCCCCGAAAACCAAAAGTTTTCGGGGAATTTTTTTACAGACTCGTCGTCGGATATACAACGAAGGAAGAACGGTATGAACTTTTTAGAAGAAAAAATTTGTAAAGAAGGCGTGGTCCGCGCGGGCAACGTTTTGAAAGTGGACGCGTTTTTGAATCACCGCCTTGATATGGAATTGCTCGATCAAATGGGCGAGGAATTTTTCCGTCGTTTTCAAGGCAAAGGGATCAACAAAATCCTCACCATAGAAGCTTCGGGTATTGCGATCGCTTGCGCGACGGCGCGGTTTTTCCGCGTGCCCGTCGTGTTCGCGAAAAAATCCAAGAGTATCAATCTCGACGCCGATTTGCTCGTTGCGGAAGTGGAATCGTTTACCCACAAAACGAAAAACCAAGTCGTCGTTTCCAAGAAATTTTTGAGCGCGGACGATAAGGTGCTCATTATCGACGATTTCCTCGCCAACGGTTGTGCGCTCCAAGGTCTTATCTCTATCGTTAAAGCTTCGGGCGGAAGCGTGGCGGGAATCGGGATCGCCATTGAAAAGGGTTTCCAAGTGGGCGGAAAGACGATCCGTAACCTCGGCTATCCCCTCGAATCGCTCGCTATCGTGGACGGCATGGACGCGGAAACGGGCGAAATCGTATTCCGTACGCAGGAGGACGAAAAAAATGAAGTGGTGGGATAAGCTTTGGAAGGGCGAAAAAGCGTCCATGGACAATATCTATAACCTCAACGGAAGAGTACCCCTTTGGCGTTCCGTGCCGTACGGCTTACAGCATATCCTCGCCATGTTCGTCGCCAACCTCGGACCGATTTTCGTCGTGGCGGGCGCGTGCGGACTTAACGGCGTAGATACGGCGCGCCTCGTGCAGGTCGCCATGATTATCGCGGGGATCGGTACGCTCGTACAACTCTTCCCGCTGTGGCGGGTAGGCTCGGGCTTGCCCATCGTCATGGGGATAAGCTTCACTTTCGTCGGCGTGTTTTGCTCGATCGGGGATTATCCCACGATCGTGGGCGCGGTGATTATCGGCGGTTTGGTAGAGGGCTTGCTCGGACTCTTCGCCAAGTATTGGCGCAAGATTATATCGCCGATCGTGGCGGCGAGCGTGGTGACGGCGATCGGCGTTTCCCTGCTCTCTATCGGCGCGACCTCGTTCGGGGGCGGTGCGACCCAGCTTGGTATTTTGCAAAGCGGTTTGAACGGCTCTACCTTCGGGAATTGGCAACATTGGACGCTCGGTAGTGTGACTTTGCTCTCCTGTATCCTGTTCAATATCTTCGCCAAGGGGCATTGGAAACAGCTTTCCGTGCTGTTCGGCTTGGTCGTGGGATATATCCTCGCGCTCGTTCTTCATTTCGCCGTGCCCTCGCTCAATCTTATGGACTTCTCGGCGTTTTCGGATATGGCGGTGATTTCCTTCCCGCTCATTCCCACCGTCGCGCCTAAGTTCGATCTCGGCGCAATTATATCCGTAACCATGATCTTCCTCGTTTCGGCGACCGAAACGATCGGCGACACTTCCGCGTTGGCGGAATCGGCGCTTGGACGGCAGGCGACGGACAAGGAAATTGCCGGTTCGCTCGCTTGCGACGGGCTTGTAAGCGCGATTTCGGGTGGCGTGGGCTGTTTGCCCGTCACCTCGTTTAGCCAAAACGTCGGACTCGTATCCATGACCAAAGTCGTCAACCGTTTCACGATCGCCACGGGCGCAATTATCATGATTTTGTCGGGGATTTTCCCCGTATTCGGCGCGGTGTTCGCAACCCTGCCCGAAGCGGTGCTCGGCGGTTGTACGCTCATGATGTTCGGTATGATCGTGGTGAGCGGTTTGCAAATGGTGGCAAAATGCGGATTCACGCAACGCAATATCACGATTGCTTCGCTGTCGCTCAGTATCGGCGTGGGCTTCACGCTCGTGAAAGAACTCTTCCACGCGTTCCCGCCGATTATCGTATCCATTTTTGCGGACAACTGCGTGGCGGTGGCGTTCGTCGTGGCGATTGTGCTCAACCTCGTCCTGCCCAAGGATATGGAAACGGGCAAACCCAAAGCGGAAACCGCGCCCGAACCTATCCAAACGGACGGTTGCGAGTGCGAACAAAACTAAAAAAAGGAAAAATTTTCAAAAACGGTGAGTAAAAATCGCCGTTTTTGCGTTATATTAGTGCAAAGGGGTGATGATATGTCCAAGATAGACGGCGCAAGTAGCTACCGCCGATATTTGCAAGGAGATAACTCCGCGTTGGAAGAACTCGTGTCCGCCTACGGCGACGCGCTCGTTCGGTTCGCGTACTGCTTGGTACGCGATTCCTACCTCGCGGAGGATATCGTACAGGACGCGTTTGCCACGCTCATGTTGAAGCGTAGGCATTTTTCCGAACGCGAAAATTTCCGCGCGTACTTATATAAAATCGTGCGGAACAAATGTATGGACGCGCTCCGATTTTCCAAAAAACGCGTGCCGATAGAGGATATTGAAAATATGTTCGTCGGCGGGGACGCCGAAGCGGAGCTTGCGCTCTCCGAGCGCAATCAAACGCTGTATCGGTGTATGCAAACGCTTCCCCCGCAGTACGCCGAGGTGCTCTACCTCGTGTATATCGACGGGGAAAAACCCAAAACGGTGAGCAAAATTTTGCGGAAATCGGAAAAACAGACCTATAATCTGCTTGCACGGGCAAAGACCGCCTTGAAAGAACGGTTAGGAGGATTTTATGAAGACGAGTAAAGAACGCACGGAAGGGATACGACAAGCGTACGAAAAGAAGAAAAAGGCAAGAAAACGGGCGATTATAACCGCCGTCGTCACCGCGAGTTTCGCGCTCGTGACCGTGGGCAACGTCGCGCTGTTCGCACCCTATTCTTCCACGCACGATATAACCGTGTACGCGGGGAGCGAGTATTACGCGGTGATCGAGAAGCTGGATACGCTCACCTATACCCCGCCCCGCTATAAGAACAATTACCAAAAATATATCAGAGAACCGCTCTCCGACTTTTTCGGCGGGTTGATCGGTTGCGGTATGGCAAAAGATTACGCGGGTGGAGCAATGCCCGAAGCCGATTTCAACAATTCGAAAAACGATTATGTCGAAACGACGGACAACCAAACGCAGGGCGTTATCGAAGGGGATTTGATCAAGCGCACGAACGATAGAATTTTCTATTTAGGCGAGGGCGAGAACGGCGGGTACGAGCTTCGCGGATATTCCCTTGCGGGGGAAACGCTGTTTTGCTACGAGATTCAACCGCAAGAGGGGTACGTCTTTTACGCCGACGCGGAAATGTATCTTTCCCAAGACGGTGAGCAAATCACCGTGCTTACGGGCTGTTACACGGGGGCGCGGAGCGTGCGCTACACCGAGCTTATCGGGATTAGCATAGCGGACGAAAGCGCGGTGACGGAAACGGGCAGGGCGTATTTTTCGGGCGAGTATAACACCTCGCGCTACGTAGACGGCGTGTTCTATATCGTCAATAATTTCTTCGTGGCGAATAACCCCGACTTCACGGACGAGAGCGCGTTTTTGCCCCAATACGGGCGTTTAGGGAGTATGCAAAGCGTGGACGCGGACGGCATTTACGCGCCCGAAATTTTGACGAGCGCGCGCTATACCTTCGTTTGCGCCGTGGCGGAGGATACCCTCGAAACGCAAGACTCGGTTGCCTTTCTGTCGTGGTCGGATACGGTGTACGCCTCGGCGGAGAATATGTACTTCACCCGCTCGTATACGCGGGAAGCAAGCACGCTCAAAACGGACGGAAATTATATCTACCGCACCCCCGTCACGCAAATTTCGCGCCTGTCTTATCAAGACGGCGCGCTGAAAAACGAGGGCGTGTTCGAGGTAGAGGGCACGGTGAAAAACCAATACTCCATGGACGAATACGAGGGGATTTTGCGCGTGGCGACGACCTACGAGCATACCTCCTATCAAGAGGTGGATAACGGCGATTACATTTCTCGTGGAAACTGGAAACGGGAAACCAACGCGAATTTGTACTGCGTGGATATCGCGAGCGGGGAGATCCGCGCGAGCGTGGAAAAGTTCGCGCCCGACGGGGAAACGGTGGAGTCCGTGCGCTTTGACGGCGCGAAAGCGTATATTTGCACGGCGGTGGTGGTAACGCTCACCGACCCCGTGTTCGCGTTCGACTTGTCCGATTTGGATAAGATCACCTATACGGACACGGGCACGATCGACGGCTACTCCTCGTCCTTGATTCAAATGGGCGACGGCTTGCTGTTGGGCGTGGGGTACGACGAACTTCGCCGATTGAAAATAGAACTGTACGAGGAAACGCAAGAGGGGGTTGTTATCGTGGATACCCATACGCTCGACGCGGAATTTTCCGAGGAATATAAGTCCTATTATATCGACCGAGAAAACGGCTATTTCGGGATCGGTATTTACCGCTGGGATACGCCCGTGAAGGGTGGGAGCGGGGAATACCGCCTGTATAAAATCGACGGCTACGGAATCACGGAAATAAAGTGCGTCGCGCTTTGGGGGGATAACGCGAAAAAGCGCGCGCTCGTGATCGACGGCGTGCTGTACGCGTTCGGCGAAGACAAAGGCTCGTTCGTAATGGAAAATTTGTAATCCGCGTAACCCTTGTCACTCGTAACCAATCAAAATGCAACCCGCCCCGACCGCAAAAAAAGCGGTCGGGGCGTTGCCGTTCGTTTCCCGCCCTCACCTCATTTCTTACTCCGCTTGGCGCGCTCGTCGTGCGCCTGCATAAACGATAAAATCGCCTTTTGCGAAGAATCCGCGGGTGGCGGAGTAGTTTCTATATCTTTTCTTCCCCCCGTTTCAGGGGCGGTAGGGGAATCGTTTTGTGGATTTTCCGTTCCCTCTTTTGGCTCGGGTTTAGTCAACAAAGACTGTAAAAATGAAAATAAACCGAAAGGTTCCACGCTCAAAATACCTCCTTTTGAAAAAAATAACGGAATTTCCCTCAAAAAAACGGAAAAACGCCGTCGTTTTTTATTGCTTTAATTATCGTTTTAGGGTATAATAGAATATGCGTAAAAATATTCGTTTATAACACGGATGTGTATAAGCGTCGCTCTCCTGCGTTGCGCTCCGCTTTCCTTGGGTCATGTACGGACAAGTCTTTCGAAAAGCCTCGGTTTCCTTGTACTGCTTGCTTCTCCACATCCTTCCACGGATGTGTATAAGCGGCGCTCTCCTGCGTTGCGCTCCGCTTTCCTTGGGTCATGTACGGACAAGTCTTTCGGAAATGCTCGCGCGCCTTGGATAGCTTGCTTCTCCACATCCTTCCACGGATGCGTATAAGCGGCGCATTACTTCGTCAACCTGCGTTTTTCTCGGGTCGTGTACGCATAAGTACACTCCCTTTCGAAAAGCCTCGGTTTCCTTGTACTGCTTGCTTCTCCACATCCTTCCACGGATGCGTATAAGCTACGCATTACTTCGTCAACCTGCGTTTTTCTCGGGTCGTGACGATACGCAAATGCTCGTGGAAATCTCGGTTTTACAAGCCCATGCATAAACGAAAACGCGTTTACGCGGTATCAATTCAACACTTTTTAAGGAGTCCTTAAAATCATGAGGAATAAGATGAAAAAACTTTTTAGCGTCTTGATGGCGACGGCAGTCTTGGGCGGAACGTTCGCGTTCGCGGGCTGTGGTAACGGCGCGTACAAAGGCGACGAGCTCGACGGGTTCGTTGCGGACGCGGCGGTTTCTTCCAACGGCGGGTTTGCCGTGGAGAAGGGCGATTTCGTATACTTTATCAACGGTGCGGAAGAATACACCGTAGATAACACGTACGGCGAAGTAGTGAAGGGCGCGCTCATGCGCGTTTCCAAAGCCGATCTTGCGGCGGGCAAGGTTTCGGGCGACGCGGTGAAGACGGTCGTTCCCTCCCTGTTCGTGGCGCAAAACTTCGACGCGGGTATTTATATCTACGGCGAGTACGTATATTACGCGACCCCGACGACGGACAAGAACCTCGACGGTGTGGTAGAGAACAGCTATATCGACTTCAAGCGTGCGAAGTTGGACGGTAGCGAAGCGCCGAGCGACTACTTCTTCCGTCTTTCCAACAACGCTTCGAAATACCGTTTCGTGGAAGTGGACGGCGTGGTGTACTGTCTGTTCGAAGAGGACGGCGCGCTCAAATCGTACAACGTGGAAACGGAAGAAACTACGGTACTCGTTTCGGGTGCGTCCACCTTCTATTACGACGCGGAGAACGCCGAAAGCCCCTACGTGTACTACACGATGGACGTTACCTTCGACTTGGACAGCGCAAATTCGCAAAAAGCGGATTATAACCAATTATACCGCGTAAGCGCGGCGGCAACCGCCACCGTAGACGCGGAAAAGGCGAGCTACACCGTATACGAGGGCGAAACGAAGATCAAAGAATACGACTTCAACGAAAACTTCCTCAAAGAGAAGAACGACGAAGCGAAGAAGAACGAACAGGAAGCGGTGTACGATCTCAAAGATTATTCCACCTATCCGTACGTGAACCTCGGTTCGCTCGTTTTGGACGGTATCGGTAAGAACACCCCCAAGACCACCCAATTCAACTGGGATACGGAAACGACCCCCGCGGAATCGGACGGTTATAAATACACGGTAAGCGGATACAGAAACGGTGGCGTTTACTTCACGCGTACGGCGGTTGCGACCACGCAGTCCGACGGCGAAAACGCGAAGCTTTACTATCTTGCGGACGCGAGCGTGACGGCAAGCGATTGGAACGAAGTAAGCGGTAACAAAGCAACCGCGCTCGAAACGGTTGCGCCCAACACGGTGAACACCGCCTCCGCACTCTTCTTGAAAGAGGGCGCGAAGCATTACTACTTCTACGTGGCGAACAACACCCTCTATCGCGCGGGCTACGACAACGAAGCCAAAGCGGTGATCGAAACCGTGACCTTGCAAGAGAGCGTTTCCACCTCCACGCTTATGAAACTCGATACGCAAACGAAGTACTTGTACTACTTCCTTGCGACCGAGGGCGGTAACGGCAACAGCCTTACCCGCATCAAGTACGACGGCGCGAAAGAGGATTATAACTCCTTGCTTTCCAACGCGGAAGCGAAAGCGGAATATCAACCCATGAGCCTTGCGTTCGTCGATTGGAACTCCGCTTGGTACAAGCCCGAAATGATCGGCGACCTCGTGCTCTATTCCAACGCGCAATCGTTCGGTTCTACCGCGTATAACTATATCTACGTGGCGAACTTCTCGGCAAGCGCGGTGAAGGCGAGCAACGAAGCGTACGAAAAAGTACAAGACTATATATCCGAAAAGGCTTCCGGCGACGAAGAATTGAAATCGGCAATGAACTACTACTTCCGCACCGGTGAAACGACGGCGTTCGAAGCGGTTCGCGACGAATACAAGGAAAGCCAACGCGAAGCGTTCGATACCTTCGTAGCACTCTTCAAAGAAGACGCGCCCGTGGAAGACAAACTTGCCTTGGAAAACAGCTTTATCAAGCAGTTGGGCAAGACGAACGATACGGACGCGGACGCGATTGCGCAGGCTTGGGTAGATTCCCTCTTGAAAGCGGAAGAAGAAGTGGAAGAAGCGGGCTTGGCAACTTGGGCGATCGTACTCATCGTTTGCGGTAGCGTGATCGTCGTGGCGGCGGCTGTGCTCGTTCCTCTCTTGATCTCGATCAAGAAGAAGAAAGCGGCGAAAGCGGAAGCGGAGAACACCGTAAACGCCTATAAACGCAAGATCGACACCACCGACGACAAATCTATCGACGTTTACGCCGACGACGAAGAAACGGCAACGCAAGCGCCTGCGGAAACGCCCGTAGAAGAACCTGCGGAAGCGCCCGTGGAAGCACCCGTAGAAGAACCTGCGGAAGCACCCGTAGAAGCACCCGCGGAAACGCCTGCGGACGAGGAAAAAGGCGAATAATAGCGAAAAAAGGGCTACCTGCAACGCGGGTAGCCCTTAAATTATGAAAAATTAAAAAAATTTTGAAAAAATCGTCAAAAATAGGGCAAAAACAGTTTACAAAAGCGATAAATCTTAATATAATATAGCAAAATAAAATATGTGTCCGACGGAACGGTCGGAAAAACGAGGGAGGAGTGTATGGCGAGATACGTAATTTGCCCCAGATGCGAGTTAAACTTTATCGACGTTGACGAGCAGGAATATTGCGAGGTTTGCGTGAAAGAGCTGAGCGGTGAAAAGACGTTCACGGACGATTTTGAGGCGGAAGAAGCCATTGAAGAAACGGAGCTTTGCCCCATTTGCGGTGAGAACTACATGGTTTTTGGGGAAAAGATGTGCGAGGAATGTAAGAAGAAGAACGAGTACGAAGAGGACGGCTTGGACGAGGACGAGGATAAAGAGGACGCGTCTTGGAGAACCTACCTCGACGACGAGGACGACGATCTCGACCTCGGGATTCCCGATTCCGAGTTCGACGACGAGGAAGAGGAAGAAGAGGAAGAGGAGTTCGAGGAAGACGAAGACGATTTCGAGTACGTTTCCGCGGACGACTACGACGCCAACCTCGACGACGAGGACGACGACGATGACGACGATTTCTACGACGAGGACGAAACGCCCAAGAGAAAACGCAAGAAAAAAGACGAAGACGACGACTTCTAAAATACGCGAACGGACGCGCTACGGCGCGCCCGTTTTTTCGTCCAAAAAAAATTTTTTGAAAAATTTTCGAAAAAGTACGAAAAAACGCTTGACAAATGTTTCAAATTTGCTATAATAGAAGTACAAAGAGATAAGAAACAACAAAAAATGTTTCAACCTTTCAAATAAAAAATACGGAGCACACCAATGCACGAATAAAGGCGCCGAATTAGGAAGTCGGCAAAGGGGCGTAGGGATACGCCGAAAGAAAAACGGTAAAGGAGGGTATGTAAAGCGATGATTCCTTACCAAGACGAAGAGGTTTATCAATAACACCGAATCCGAAGGCGGAGCAAATGGAAGGACGACGGTTCTTCGGTAGGCGTCCGATAGGTCTGAGTGACGGAGGAGGAATTGATAAGGCAGAGAACACCGAAGCGTTTGACGAATCGCAAAGGGGGCACTCGAACGCGCTACCGCCGAGCGGAAAAAGGGGGAAATAAAAATAAGGAGAAGTAGTCGAGATGATTACCGCGGACACTCCGACGATCTGAGTTAGCCGTTGTTCGTAAAGAAGGGCAACGGGAGCAAAACAAAGGAGAGAAAAGAAAAAGTTCGAAAAAGGGGGTGTAGTCGCAATGACTACCAACGATACTCCAACCGTTTGGGGTAGCCGATAGAAATATCGGGAAAACAGAATAAAGTTAAAGGAGGTAAAAAAGCCATGAAAAAAAGCTTTAAGCGGTACTTTAACAAAGAAGGGAACACGGAGGTATAGACCAATGAACGAATTTATCGAGGAGCGTAAAGCATAATATCCGTAAAGAAAACGCGGGATAGACCGCACGGTGAAATTGAGTTCAAAAAGACACGGATAGTAAAGAATAAGAAACGCTCTACTAAAATTGAATACAATGAAAAATGAAAACTCCCGTGATTGATCGCGGGAGTAATTTTTTTCGTTCGCCCTAAAAAGCTCTTGACATTCCCAAAAAGAATGGGTTATAATAATGGCGTAATCAAAAAGCGCAAAGGCGGGTTCGCCGTAGAGGAGAAACTTATGAAAATTTGGCTGGACGATATCCGTCCCGCGCCCGCGGGATTCGTGTTGGCGCATAGCGTCAACGAGGCGATTGCCCTCGTGGAGCAAGCGGAAGCGGAGGGGGTAGGCGTTGAGATCATTGATTGCGACCACGATTTGGGGGATTATTTCCCCGACGGGGGCGACGGGATAAAGCTACTCGATTGGCTGTGCGAGCGGCAAACCTTTTATCCGATCGCCTTGCACACGGCAAACCCCGTGGGCAGGGATAATATGTTGCGCCTAATTCGAAGGCATTGGAAATGAATAAAAACCGCGCCGACGCTTACGAGTAAGCGTCGGCGCGGTATAATAAAAGCGGAAGGGCTTGCCCTTCCGCTTCGTGCTTTACAGCACGACGATATTCATTGCCTTGAACTGTTCTTTCAATCCCTCGGGGAACGCGTCGTCGGAAATGAGCACGCTAATATCTTCCAGCCGAGCAAAGGTGTACGGCTTGATTTTGCCGATTTTGGAGTTATCGAGCATCATGTAAGTGAACTTCGCCTTTTGGCGTACCATTTTGAACAGATCCGCTTCCATTTGCGAACCGCACGAGAACCCGTTCTCGGGCGTGAACGCCGTCGCGGAGATAATGGCAAGCTCGAAATTATGGTCGGCGAAATACATGGACGCAAGCGAGGACGCGGTGGACAGGTTTTCCTTGATGAGCGGACCGCCCAAAAGATTGACGGACACGTTCTTCTTTTTGGAAAGCTCGGTGGCGACCGCAAGCCCGTTGGTGAACACGTTGCACTTAATATCGGGCATTTCCTTGGCGAGGTACAGCGCGGTAGACCCCGCGTCAATGAATATGGACGCGCCCTCGTCGATAAGTCCCGCTGCTTTTTGCGCGATTTGGATTTTCTCGTCCGTGTGCATGGTCGTCTTTTTGGTATAGGGCACGCCCGAAGTTTTTTGTACGTCCTTCACCGACATAGCCCCTCCGCGTACGCGGATAATTTTGCCCTCTTCCTCCAACAGGAAGAGATCCCGTCTTATCGTCATTTGCGAAACGTCGGGGAAGTGCTCTTGCAACTGTTTCAAAGTCATTTTACCCCGCTTGTCAATAAGCTCCGCAATTTCCGAAATTCTATCTCTTTTCATTTGGCAAATACCTCCCTGCCTTTTTATATATCAAATATATCACAAAACTAACAAAAAATCAAGTAAATGCGCACTAAAAATGTAAATTTTTATCCAATTTTCGATTTTCTTTGCAAAAAACGGGCAAAATTCCCTCTGACTTTTTGTGAATTTCACGAAAATATCACGCGATTGCTTTTTGCAATCGCGTCAAAAACGGTTGCGTTTCCCGCTTTTTTGTGCTATACTATTTTTATAATACACGATTAAGTATTTTGGGAGAAAAGGGATATGTTTGATTTCATTGCTGATCTTGACGGGTATTTTTGCGAAAAGTATGCAAACTACGATAAACTTTGCGTTTTGCCCGATTATAAAATGCCGAAAATGCAGACTTCGGAAGTGCGCGAGGACGGGAGAACGTACGCGTATACCCTGCCCGCCAACACCATGCGCCTTGCGTTGCAGGAAAAGAAAGCGGAGCTTTTGCAAACGCTCAAAAGTAGGCTTGCGGACAAGACCTTTTCCTTTTCGTTCCGTACGCACGGATTTTTCGCGCGGATCAAAAACCGTCATTCCAAGTACGGCACGGTGAAGTGGCTCAAAAGCCTGTTTGCCAAGTACAACGAAACGGCGGATTCGGCGTTTGCCAGCCTTTCCATTGACAGGGAGATTTGGGACGGGATCGTGAGCGGGAAATTTTTGCCCACGAAAAACCTCGTCTTTTCGTTGGTACTCACCATGGGCATGACGGAGGAGGATATGGAGAATTTTCTTGCCGTTTGCGGGTACGAATTGGATTTCGCGATCGAAAAGGACGTCGTAATTTCCTATCTCGTCCACGCCAAGATTTTTAACCCCGAAATGGTGAAAGCCGCGCTCGACGAGTACAAAATTACGAATTTATTCATAAAATAAAGTAACGCCGATTAAAAATCCTTGCAATTCGTTTGAAAGCATGTTATAATGGTTATAAATAAAGGCTCTGTCCCATCCCTCGGTTGATTTTTGACGGAAAAATTCTGTAAAATACTTCGTGTTTTGCTCGTTTTCATACTTTCCAAGTATGCGCGCTCACAAAACGCTTGTCTTTCTTGAATTTTTCTCGTCAATCCGCAAAAAAATATTTTTGCGTAAATCCACCGTTTTCTGTGACATAGCCTAAATAAATACCGAGCGGAAAAAGAGTATCCCGCCCGTGACCGCACCCAGAGAAAAACGCCGTAGGCTGTAAGCGTTTTACGCGGTAGGACGGGGGAAAGTGCGTTTTCGCGTTTGAGGTCGGAGTAATTTCCGCGGCTGCCCCCGATATCGGGCGAAAGAGGGAAAATTTTTATTTTCCGAAGTAAAGTGGAACAGCGGTGACGCGCCTTTACGGTACTTTCGTACTGTAAAGGCGCGTTTTTTCGGCAAAAGGAGGTTATTATGTGGTTCAAAAGTTTACGGGAAGACATCAAAGCCGCGAAGCTCAACGACCCCGCGGCGCGCAATTCCTTTGAGATTTGGCTCACCTATTCGGGCGTGCACGCGCTCTCTTGGCATAGAGTCGCCTATTTCTTTCATAAAATCAAACTCAAACTTCTCGCCCGTTGCATTAGTCAGTTCGCCCGCTTTTTGACGGGGATCGAGATCCACCCCGCCGCGAAAATCGACGCGGGCGTGTTTATCGACCACGGCTCGGGCGTGGTGATCGGGGAAACGGCGGAAGTGCATAAAGGCACGGTCATTTATCAAGGCGTAACGCTCGGCGGTACGGGCAAGGAGCACGGCAAACGCCACCCCACCATTATGGAGAACGTCACCCTTTCCGCAGGCGCGAAGGTGCTCGGCGGGTTCACCGTGGGCAAGGGCGCGAAAATCGGCGCGGGCGCGGTGGTGCTTAAAGAAGTGCCCCCGTACGCGACCGTCGTCGGCGTGCCGGGCAGAATCGTACGGATTCGCAAGCCCGAGGACGAGGATAAGACGCACGCGGGCGTGATCGCCGTCGTCGCGCTCAACGCGGAGATCGACGCGGAAGAACAGGCGCGCAAGGAAGAGGAAGCCAAGCAGGCGGCAATCCTTGCGGAAGAAGAAAGAAGCAAGAAGAAATAACGAGGAGAAACGATTATGAAAATTTACAATTCGCTCACGAAAAGAAAGGAAAACTTTACCCCGCTTTCGGGGAACGAGGTGAAAATGTACGCGTGCGGTATCACCGTTTCGGGGGACGCGCATATCGGGCACGGCTATCAGGCGCTCATTTACGATATTATGCGCAAGTACCTCAAAAAGGCGGGGTATAGCGTTACCTACGCCCGCAACTACACGGACGTAGACGATAAAATTATCGCCAAATCGCACGAAACGGGAATCCCCGCCGACGAGTACGCCAAAATGATGATTGAAAATATCAATAAAATCATGACGAAGTTTTGCGTGGACGATCCCGATATTTGGCTCAAAGCGACGGAGAATATCCAAAATATTATCGATTTCGTTTCCGCGCTCATTGAAAAGGGTCACGCGTACCCCACCAAAAACGGCGACGTGTATTTCGACGTTTCCACTTTCCCCGCGTACGGGAAACTTTCCAACCGCAACGTCGAGGACGCGCTCGACGGCGTGCGCGTGGATAACGACGACGAGAAGAAAAACGCGTACGATTTCGCGCTTTGGAAAAGCGCGAAAGCGGGCGAGATTTATTGGGAATCCCCTTGGGGCAAGGGGCGCCCCGGTTGGCATATCGAGTGCTCGGCAATGAACCGCGCCGCGTTCGGCGATCAAATCGATATCCACGGCGGTGGGCGCGACCTCATTTTCCCGCATCACGAAAACGAGATCGCGCAAACGGAAGCGCTCACGGGCAAGGAATTCGTCAAGTATTGGACGCATAACGGGCTTATCAAAGTCAACGGACAAAAAATGAGCAAATCGCTTGGAAACAGTTTGCTTTTGTCCGACCTACTTGAAAGATACTCGGACGAGGCGATCAAGTTCGCGCTGTTGCAAACGAACTATCGCAACGACATCAATATCACCGACGACTTATTCCCGAGTGCGGAGAAACATATCCTTGAATTTTACACCGTTTTATCGGCGGTGGAGGATTCCGGCTTGACGGCGGACGAGGCGGGCAGGTACGAGGCGAAACGCATTGACGAGGAATTCAACGCGTGCATGGACGACGATTTTAACACCGCGCTCGCGCTGTCGAACCTCTTCGCGTATTTCAAGGAAATCAAGAAGTTTTTAAGCGCGGGGGATAACCGCGCGGTAGCGTACGCGGAGCAGGTGAAAAAGACCTACGCGCTTCTCGGATTCTTCCAAAAGGACGCAAAAGCGTTCGTGGCGGAACGGGGCGAAAAGGGCGACGAGATTCCCGAGGAAGTGAAAGCCGTGGCGGAGGAAAGATGGCAAGCCCGCCTTGCGCGCGATTGGGCGAAGAGCGACGAGCTTCGCGCGAAGCTCGCGGAAATGGGTTACGCCGTGAAGGATAGCAAAACGGGTTACGAACTCACGAAAAATTGAGAAAAGCTTGCGCGTATCGCTTGACAAAAGCGCACGCAAAATATATAATGTAAAAGATAAAACCGTAAAGGAAAGAAAATTATGAAAACGTATACAGGACAAAGTTTAAGAGAAATGTATTTGAGTTTCTTCGAAAAGCGGGGACATAAGATAATCCCTTCCGCGTCGTTGATTCCCGAAAACGACCCCACCGTGCTGTTCACCACGGCGGGTATGCACCCGCTCGTGCCCTACCTTTTGGGGGAAAAACACCCCGCGGGTAAACGGCTCACCGACGTGCAAAAATGCGTGCGTACGGGCGATATCGACGACGTGGGCGACGAACGGCATTGTACTTTCTTCGAAATGCTCGGGAATTGGTCGCTCGGCGACTATTTCAAGGAGGAAATGATTCCTTGGAGCTATGAATTTTTGACGGGGGAGGACTATTTGGGGATTCCCTCGGACAAGCTCGCCGTGACGGTGTTCGGCGGGGACGAAACGCTCCCCCGCGACGACGAAGCCGCCGCGCTTTGGGAAAAGGCGGGGATTAAAAAGGAAAATATCTATTTCATGCCCCGCGAAAATAATTGGTGGGGACCTGCGGGCTTGACAGGACCTTGCGGAACGGATACGGAAATGTTCGTAATCCGCAAACCCAAGTGCTCGCCGACCTGTAACCCCGACTGCAACTGCGGTGCGTTCCTTGAAATTTGGAACGACGTATTCATGCGCTTTAACAAGCAAGCGGACGGAAGTTTTGTCGAGCTTTCGCAAAAGAACGTGGACACGGGTATGGGCTTGGAGCGCGCGCTGTGCGTGCTCAACGGCAAATCGAGCGTGTACGAAACGGATATCTTCGAGGGCGCGATTCAAACGATTTCCGAGCTGACGGGCAAGAACTACGGCGATAACGAGGAAACGACGAAGGCGTTCCGCGTGCTTCTTGACCATACGCGTACGGCGACCTTTATGCTCGGCGACGAAAAGGGTATCGTGCCTTCCAACACCGATCAAGGGTATATTTTGCGTAGAATTATTCGCCGTGCGGTGCGTTTCGGAAGAAAGATTGACCTGCCCGAGGGTAGCCTTGCCAAGATTTCCGAGGCGTTTATCGAGTACTATAAAGAGGTATATCCCGAATTGCAAATCAACCGCGCGAAGATCGCGGAGGAGTTGAATAAGGAAGAGGCGAAGTTCACCAAGACCTTGCAACAGGGCTTGAAGGAATTTGAAAAATGTTTGAGCGGTATCGAGCGTAAGAACGCGTTCATGGCGCAAAAAGACCCCGCGTATATCCCCGAAACGCGTATCGGCGGAAAGCAGGCGTTCCACCTCTACGACACTTACGGTTTCCCCGTGGAGATTACGGCGGAAATGGCGAAGGAACGCGGATTCGACGTGGACATGGACGGCTATAAGGCGGCGTTCGAGGAGCACCAAAGCAAGAGTAAAGCGGGTAGCGAGCAAAAATTCGCTTGCGGTCTTGCCGACCATAAGGAAGCGACGACGGCGCTCCACACCGCGACGCACTTGCTCCACGCCGCGCTCAAAAAGGTGTGCTCGCCCGACGTGCAACAAAAGGGTTCGAATATCACCGAGGAGAGATTGCGCTTTGACTTTAATTTGCCCCAACCCATGACGGCGGAGCAAATTAAGGCGGTGGAAGACCTCGTAAACGAGGTAATTCGAGCGGATATTCCCGTGGTTATGAAGGAAATTACGCTCGAAGAAGCGAAAGCGGAAGGGTTCACGGGCTTGTTCGAAAGCAAGTACGGCGAAGTGGTAAAAACGTATACGATCGGCGATTTCTCCAAGGAAATTTGCGGTGGACCGCACGTGGAAAGTACGGGGAAACTCGGCAAGTTCAAGATTCAAAAGGAACAAAGTTGCGGTTCGGGTTTGCGCCGAATCAAAGCGGTGCTTGAATAATGAACGAGGTACAGTCGGCGGAGGAGATCAAACGGCTCACCGCACCCTTTTTGGAAGGGGGATTTTCGTTCGAATATTTCTATCAAAAGGGCGGGGATAGCTCCTGCGTGTATATTTGTCGGTATAAAAAGGGCAAAGACTTCTTCGATTGGCGGGAAGTTTCGGGCGGTGACGAGATCAATATCGTGGTGAGCGTGAACGGAGAATACCGTTTCCCGTCGCTCAAAAGCCTGTATCCCAAAGCATACCGCGCGTTCAAGTGGAAACACTTGCTTCGCAAAGCGAGCGTTTCCGAACGCCGCGCGTTCGTCGCGAGCTTGCTCGTGCAAGCATGGAACGCCGATACCCCCGAATTTTTCGGAATCAAAAAATAATCAAAAAGCCCGACGGCGCGCCGTCGGGCTTTTAAGTTTACCCCATGTAAACCAAAATTGGTTTACATGGGGTAAAGAATTAAGAAAAGACGAATTTGGTAGGAGGTAAAGATTGTAAAATAAAAGAGTTTAATGCGAAAAGGGGGTACGAATCTATGTAAACCAAAATTGGTTTACATGGATAGAACGCTTGACGAGAGGCGCGCGAGCAAAGGGGCAAGCGGATAAGCCAAGCAAACTCTTGTTCGGGGGAAGCGTTTTGCCACGAAAACGCGTAAACTAAAAACAGTTTACACCCATGTAAACTAAAAAAGGTTTACATGGGTGAAAAACGCTGGGTGGGGCGGGCGAGCAGGGGAATGGTTGGGTGGGAAAAGAGAGAGGGAAAGGGGTAAGATTGGCGGGAAATGAGCATATAAAGAAATATTTGACGGGCGCGAGCGGATAAAGGTAGGGGGAAATTGAAAGGTTTTTGTTGAAAAAGTGATTTTTTTGGCGCGAAAATGTGTAAACCAAAATTGGTTTACGCGCATGTAAACTAAAAAAGGTTTACATGCGTGAAAAAAATTGAGAAAAAAACGGTAAAAATGCTTGACAGAGGCGGGGAAATGGGATATAATAGGAAAGCAAAACGGGACAGGAGGATAAAAAAATGAAAGACGATATTCAATTTCTTCGTTTATGGGACCTCTATTCGCCTTTGCTTACGGAAACGCAAAGGGAGATTACCGACCTATATTTCAATTTCGATTTATCCATTTGCGAAATAGCGGAGGAAAAGGGCGTTTCCCGTCAAAGCGTATTCAACTGTTTGCATAAGAGCCGAAAACAGTTGGAAGCTTTGGAAAAGCAACTCGGCTTTGCGAAAGCCTTAGACGCGCTTTCGGGCGAGTATTCCGCGTACATGACGGAAGTCGTGCGTTGGATCGCGCAAACGAAAGAGGAACAGCCGAGCATGCAAAGCGCGCTAGGCGCGTTGGAAACCCGTTTGCAAGCAGTGCACGAAGAGTACGGCGTGGAAAAGGAAACGCTCGAAAACGGCGAAATCCTTTATAAAACGCTCCGTGGGGAGAAATAATGGCTTTATTCGGTTCGTTATCGGAAAGACTCAATCATATATTTTCCAAACTCACGAAAAGGGGCAAGCTTACCGAGCTTGAAATTCGCACGGCGATGCGCGAGGTGCGCGTTGCGCTCCTCGAAGCGGACGTCAACTTAAAGGTTGCCAAGCAATTTATCGCCGACGTTTCGGAAAAGGCGGTGGGGCAAGAGATTTTGTCCTCGCTCAATCCCGCGCAACAGGTAATTAAAATCGTCAACGAAGAATTGATTGCGCTCATGGGCTCGAAGAACGCAAAGTTGGAAGTGGCTTCCCGACCGCCCACGGTCATTATGATGTGCGGTTTGCAAGGCGCGGGCAAAACCACCCTTTGCGGAAAGCTTGCCGTGCTTTTGAAAAAGCAGGGCAAAAAGCCCTTGCTCGTGGCGGGCGATATCTACCGTCCCGCGGCGATCACGCAGTTACAGGTCGTAGGCAAAAACGCGCAGGTAGAAGTATTTGAAAAGGGCACGCAAAGCCCGATCAAAACGGCGAAACAGGCGATTGAGTACGCCAAATCCATGGGCTACGACACCGTAATTCTCGACACGGCGGGGCGTTTGCAGATTGACGAAACGCTCATGCAGGAGTTGGAAAGCATTAAAAAAGAAGTGGAAGTTACGGAAACTTTGCTCGTGGTGGACGCCATGACGGGGCAAGAGGCGGTGAACGTAGCCGAAACTTTCAACGCGAGGTTGGAAATTACGGGCGTAATTTTGACCAAGCTCGACGGCGATACGCGCGGGGGCGCGTGCCTTTCCATCAAGGCGGTGACGGGCAAGCCCATCAAGTTTATCGGTGTGGGCGAAAAATTGACCGATCTTGAACCATTCTATCCCGATAGAATGGCTTCGCGAATCCTCGGTATGGGCGACGTACTTTCGCTCATTGAAAAGGCGCAACAGGCGATCACCGAAGAAGACGCGAAGAAAATGCAACAAAAAATGCTTGCGAACAACTTCACTTTGAGCGATTACTTGGAACAATTCGCCATGATGAAGAAGATGGGCGGAGCTTCGGCAATGCTCTCCATGCTCCCGGGCATGGGCAAAATGAAGGTAAACGAAGGGGATATCGACGAGAAGAAAATCGAGCGCACGAAAGCGATTATTCTTTCCATGACCAAGCAGGAGCGCGACAACCCGTCGATTATCGATAGCAAGAGAAAGCGCCGTATCGCGATGGGCTCGGGCACGAGCGTGCAAGACGTGAACGTGCTTTTGAAACAGTTTGAACAAACGAAAGCCTTAATGAAACAGTTAAAAGGCGGAAAGGGCAGGTTAAAACTTCCCTTCTAAACGCAAAAAACGGGGCGACCCGAAAAAATAAAAAAAATTTTTATATACTTTGGAGGTATAATTATGGTTAAAATGAGACTTTTTAGAATGGGCGACAAGAAGAACCCTATCTACCGTGTGGTAGTCGTTGACAGCAGAAAAGCTGCTACGGGCGAATACATTGATTGTGTTGGTCATTACAGACCCACCTGCGATCCCGTTGAACTCGATATCGACGTAGAAAAGGCGAAGGATTGGCTTTCGAAGGGCGTTCAACCCACCGAAACGGTGAAGAACCTTCTCGTGAAGACGGGCGCTATGGAAAAGAGCGCGAAATTGAGCCCTGCGAAGACGAAGACGAAGAAATCCAAATAATAGCGACTTCGTCACCTCGCGCGTTTCATTTTTGCGAAAGGCGATTTTCCGCACGGGCGGAAATTTTCAAGGAGAATGATTATGTTGGATTTAATCAAGTATATCGTCGAACAGTTTGCCGAGGATAAGGAAAACGTGGAATATCAAGTGGTTGAAAAAGACCGCGTGATCGAAGTTACCGTCGTTTTATCCTCGTCGGACATGGGCAAGGTTATCGGTAAGCAGGGTAAAATCGCGAAAGCAATGCGCACGATCGTGCGTGCGGCGACGCCTGCGAGCAGTAAAAAATACGTAGTGGAGATCCGTGAACGCGGTGGCGACGCCGTGGATACGGAAGCGGACGCGGAATAACGCAAAAGCGTTTTATGCAAAAAAAGGCTTTTCTTTCGAGAAAGCCTTTTTTGGCATTTGAGAAAACGGGCTTTGAGCCGTAAAGAGAGGAAAGTATGGGCAGACTTGTCATTGGCGAAGTACTCAAACCGCAAGGGATTCGCGGGGAGCTGAAAATCAAAACTTTCACCGATTTTCCCGAGGCCGTGAAGGCGTTCAAGACGGTGTATATCGACGATACGCCGTATAAAATTTTGTCCTTCCGCGTAGGCACGGACGGCGCGGCGTATATCGGACTTCGGGGGATTCCCGACCGCAACGCGGCGGAGCTTTTCCGCGGTAAAAAATTAGAGGGCGAACGCGACGACGCGCCTCCCTTGGAAGAGGGGCAGTATTATATCGTGGATATTCTCGGTCTTTCCTGTGAAACGGAAGAGGGCGAGGTGCTCGGCACGGTGACGGATATTTCCAACCTCTCGTCGGATATTTACACCGTAGAAAAAGCAGGGAAAAGAATCCTCTTCCCTGCCGTTAAAGGCGTCGTGAAAAAAGTCGATCTCGACGGCGGTAAACTTATCGTCGATAAGAAAATTTTCGACGAGATCGCCGTTTACTGACCGTTCTTTTTTGCGCGCATCAAGCTTACGAGTCTATCGAAAACGCCCGTTTTGCAAAGCGCGATAAGTACGGCGGTTGCCAAAATCGCGTCTGCGGGAACGTAAATACATTGATAGATGAACGAGTAAATAAACGCGTTCCCCGTCGCCCAAGCGGGGAAACTCACCCACACTTGGTCTTGCGAAAAGAAGATCATACCCGAGAACAGGTGGGAGAGGAAACGGAGCGAGAACACGCATACGCAACCTAATACCACGGGCAATACGCCCCGTTCTTTTCTCTGCATTTTGCCGAACAATCCCATGACGCCCACGCTTGCAAAAGCGAGCAGGTAATCGAAAAGGAAGGTAGCAGGTGTGAGAATATACGGGTCTTCAATGAAATTGAGAAGACCGTGGATAAGTCCGACGAGCAATCCGTCCGCGAGTCCGTAGACGTAGGCGAAGATAAGGATTGGAACGAAGGAAGCGAGCGTGATCGAACCGCCGTATTGAATGGGGCTTACTTTGAGGATTGCGAGGGTGAAGGACATGGACACGCAAATCCCCGCAAAAGCGATTTTTTTCGAGTCCAACCGTTTCCCGTTTTTCAAGAACCCGATAAGCGCGATCACGCCAAGGAGAAGCACGACGCCGGCAACGGAAATCCATTTGACGACGTTCGTCGTTTGCTCGGAAACTTCGAGCAGGGAATAAAGAAACATAAAACACTCCTTCTCCGTCGTACGCTTTTCGACGCAAAAAAACGCCCACGCAAAAACGTGGGCGCAAAAAATCCGAATATTCGTTGAAAACGAAAACGGTATCAATCTCTCGCTCAGGTATTACCCTGCCGATTCCAATGGTATAATCTCAGCCTATACTTTGTATAAGCACCCACGACGGATATTTAATTTATAGTATTAACAGTATACAACAACCGTTTGCGTTTGTCAAGCGAATTTTTGCTTTACGGGGAAAAATATAAGGAGAAAAAGAGTATGCGACACGATTTTTACGCCTATATGGACAGAATGAAATATATCAAGCGTTGGCAACTCATGCGCTCGGTGCGGGAAGAGAACATTATGGAGCACTCGCAAAGCGTGGCAATGCTTGCGCACGCGCTCGCGGTGATTCACAACGAAGAGTTCCAAGGCAACGCGGATATCGCCAAAACGGTGCTGTACGCGATTTACCACGAAACGAGCGAGGTAATGACGGGGGATTTGCCCACGCCCATCAAATATTATAATAGAAGTATCCACGGCGCGTACAAGGAATTGGAAAAGAGCGCGTGCGAGAAAATGGCGGGTATGCTCCCCGAAAAAATGCAGGGCGCGATCGCGCCGTATATCCTCGCGGACGAGGATTGCGTGGAGTATAAACTCGTAAAGGCGGCGGATAGACTTTCGGCGTATATCAAATGTTTAGAAGAACTGCGTTCGGGCAACGGCGAGTTTTCGAAGGCGAAAAAGAGCATAGAGGAAGACCTGCTTTCAAGGAATATGCCCGAAGTGGACTATTTCTTCGAGCACTTTATTCCCTCGTTCTCGCTCACCTTGGACGAATTGGAACAGCCGTAAAAGTTTCACGAAATTTTCAAATATTCTTAAAAAGGTGAACAAAACTTTCGGGTATAATAATAGGACGAAAGGTCGAAAATAAAATCGAAGAATCAAAAAAGGTAGTAAATTATGAGTATGTTAAAAAGCATTACGGCGTGCGCTTCGGCGTTGCTTATCGGCGTTTCCGCGCTCGGGTTTTCCGCTTGCGGTGGGGACGACGAGGTGATCAACGCGTACGAGATCGCCGTAAAAAACGGCTTCGTCGGCGACGAACGGGCGTGGTTGGATTCCCTCAAAGGTAGCGCGGGCGAGGACGGGAAAAACCTTACGATCGAGGATATGTACGCGCAGGCGAAGGCTTCGGAAGAGGGGTACGAGGGTACGATCCTCGATTTCATGAAGGAATTGGGTATCACTTTTTCCCTGCAAGAGGATAACGATACGGCGACGATCGCCAAAAATATCACTTCCGTCGTGAGCATCAACGTGGGCTTTACCAAGACGGAGCGCACGGGGCGCTACCCCTTCCAAACCACGCGCACCAAGGTTTCCGCGTCGGGCGGGAGCGGGGTGATCGTGCAACTCGATAAGGAACAAAGCACGGCGTATATCGTTACGAACTACCACGTGGTATACGGCACGCCCGCTTACACGGACGAGGCGGACGGCATTTCCAAGGATATTTACGTGTACCCGTACGGCGCGCTGGACGGATTCACCACGGGCGATACGAACGGCAACGGCTACCTCGACGCGGGCGAGGGCGGTATGGGCGATACGACGGGCGGGGGCATGAAAGCTACCTTTATCGGCGGTGCGATGGATTACGATATCGCGATTTTGCGCGTGAATAATACCGACTTGAAAGACAGCCTCGTTACGGAAGCGGTGCTCGGCGATTCGGAAAAGGTGACGGTCGGGGAAAAGGCGTTCGCGATCGGAAACGCGAACGGCATGGGCATTTCGGTGACGAACGGACTCGTATCGGTGGATTCCGAGTATATCGGGATTTCCGCGCTCGACGAGCGCGACGAGAACCGCGACGGCTATGCGGACATCGTGAGCTTCCGCGTAATGCGTACGGACGCGGCGATCAACCCCGGCAACTCGGGCGGGGGCTTGTTTAACGCCAAGGGCGAGCTTATCGGCATCGTCAACGCCAAGAGCGTTGCCGACGCGACGGATAACATGGGCTACGCGTTGCCGATTACGCAAGTGAAATATCTCTTGGAGAATATCGGGGATAACGACGGCATGGTCAAACGCGCGTGGTTGGGCGTGGAAGTGTACACTTCCGACTCGTACGCGTATTACGACGGCGACGGCAGACTTTGCATTATGGAAAAACTCGTCGTGTCGAGCGTGCTTGGCGGGGGCGCGGCGGACGCGAACGCGGACGAGAATAAATGCTTGAAGGTGGGCGACTTGTTCCGTTCGGTTACGGTGCACGGCAAGACCACGCAGGTGACGCGCCGTTACCATATCAACGACTTGCTACTCACCGTGCGCAAAGGGGACGTGGTCGTTTTCGGGATTGTGCGCGAGGGGAGCGAAATGCAAGTGACGATTACCTTCGGGGAAAACCATTTCGTCGATTATAATTAAGAAAAGGCGGCGAAACCGTAAAAACGGTTTCGCCGCGACTTTTTTTCCGTACTGCTTGACAAAAGCGCGGGAATGTAGTATAATAAAATAAGGGCACGGCGCGCCGATAAAATCGGCGCGCCCCAAAAAAGGAGAACGCTATGAGATCGGAAGAATTTATCGCCTCCCTTTCGGGAGTATATTATAACGAAGAGGACTTGAAAACGCTCCGCGCGAGCATACCGCTCGGACGGGACGAAGGGGGCAATCTCGTGCTTTCGCAAAAGAGCGACCGCCAGCATATCGTTCGCCACACCTGCGTGACGGGAACGCGCCGTACGGCGTTTATCAAACGGCTCGTAATCACCCTGTCCTGCCTGTACAACCCCGCCGAGGCAAATTTCCTCGTATTATCTCCGAAAATGGAGTACGGCGAGTTGTTGCGCTTGGAGTCGATCGACGCGACCGTGCCGTTCGTGCGCGTGAAATCGGATTTGGAGAGCGGGGTGAAATGTATCCGCGAGCTCGTGGAACTGCATATCCGCGAACGCGGTTGCCCGCGCTTGATTCTCGTGCTCGACGGCTTGGAGGATTTGCCCAATTGCAATAAGAACGCGGACTTTGAAGAATACCGCGCGATTTTCGATATCGTCGCGCGCCAACCGTTCGTGGATATTATCACGGGCGCGGATCTTATGAAGAGTATATTCAGCGGTTATCCCGGCGCGTTCGTGGGGGTGGGAAACTGCCTCGTCACCACGCGTGAGAGCGGGAAAGCGGACGTCACCTACGTAGGGGAAGATTCTTCGCTGTCCTTGCCTACGCGCATGGATTATCCCGATTCCCCCGAGATTACGGAAACGGTAACGCTCCTTAACGCCATGGGGCATAACGGACGGGCGTAATATGGACGAAACGCGTATTCAACGCATACCTGCCCCCCTGCTCGCGTGGTACGAAGCACATAAACGCGACCTGCCGTGGCGGGAAAACCCCACGCCGTACCGCGTTTGGGTTTCGGAGATTATGCTCCAACAAACGCGCGTGGAGGCGGTGAAGGAATATTACCTGCGCTTTATGCGCGCGCTTCCCACGGTGGAAGACCTCGCCTCGTGCGAGGAGGAAAAGCTTCTCAAACTTTGGGAGGGGTTGGGCTATTACAGTCGCGTGCGCAATATGCAAAAGGCGGCGCGCCAACTCCTTATTTATCACGGGGGCGAATTTCCGAGCGATAAAAAAACCTTGCAAACGCTTGCGGGAATCGGGAGCTATACGGCGGGCGCGATCGCCTCGATCGCGTTCGGGAAACGGGAGTCGGCGGTGGATGGCAACGTGCTTAGAGTGCTTTCCCGCGTTTTAGAGGACGGCACGCCCATTTCCGATACGGCGCATAGGAAGGAAATCGAGCAAACGCTTTCACGGGCGTATCCCCCCGAGGGGGATATGTGTTCGGCGTTTACGCAAAGCCTTTTCGAGCTGGGCGCGCTCGTTTGCAAACCGCAAAACCCCGATTGCGGGAATTGCCCGCTCGCGTTCCTTTGCAAGGCGAAGGAAAACGGCACGCAAACGCTGTATCCCGTATTACCGCAAAAGAAAGAAAAACGGGTGGAACGGGTGTTCGTCTTTTTGATTGAAACGGACGAGGGCTTTTGTATTCGGAGAAGGGAAGCGGGCGTGCTTAGGGGTATGAACGAGTTTCCTTCGCAGGAAATTGAGGATAACGAAAGCGCGGAGAGCGTGCTCGATCAATGGGGCGTGTACGGCTATACCGAGATAAAGCGGAAAAATTTCACACATATTTTCACGCATATCCGTTGGGATATCACCTGCGTTTGGGTGCGCGCGGAGAGCGCGCCGTTCGACGCGTATACGCTCGACGAAATAGAAGAAAGCATTTCTTTGCCGACGGCGTTTAAGCAATGCTTGGGGATTTTATGAAGAAGTATAAGCTGTATTTTGAAATCGTGCCCGACGAGTGTTGGCGAGGGAATTTGCGTTCCCTGCTCGCACCCGCCGATTGGGATAAAATCCGCAAATCGGCGTACGCCCGCGCGGGGTATAAGTGCTCCGTTTGCGGGGCGAGGGGTAGGCTGGAAGCGCACGAGCGTTGGCACTACGACGAAAAGAAAAAATTGCAAAAATTGGTGGGCGTGGACGCGCTTTGTTCCCGTTGTCACGAGGTTACGCATATATCGCGCGCCTACCTCGTCGGTAGGGGCGCGGAGGCAATGGAGTGGTTTATGCAGGTGAACGGTTGTTCGCAGGCGGAGTACCACGAGGCGTTGCAAGAGGCGAACGAGGAACACGCCCGAAGAAATAAAATCGAAGAATGGACGACGGATATGCAGGAATGGTTGCAAAACAACCTGTACCGATCGTCAAAAAAATAGGAGAAAACATTATGAAAGTATTACTTATCAACGGTAGTCAACACGAAAAGGGTTGCACCTACACCGCGCTTGCGGAGGTTGCGAAAGCACTCAACGCCAACGGCGTGGAAACGGAGATTTACCAAGTTCCGCAGGAAATTCGCGGTTGCAAGGGCTGTTGGGCTTGCAAGAAAATCAAAAAATGCGTGGTGGACGACGGCGTGAACGAGTTCGTTGCAAAAGCGGCGGAATTTGACGGGTTCGTGTTCGGTTCGCCCGTGTATTACGCGTCGGCTTCGGGCGGACTCGTATCGTTCATGGATAGAGTATTTTACAGCGGTGGAAAGAATTTGGCGTATAAGCCCGCGGCGGCGGTAGTGAGCTGTCGCAGAGCGGGCGCGGCGACGACTTTTGACGTGATCAACAAGTATTTCACGATCAATAATATGCCCGTGGTCGGTTCGAATTATTGGAACGAAATCCACGGCAACACCGCGGAAGAAGCGGCACAGGACGAAGAGGGTTTGCAAACCATGCGTATGCTCGGCAATAACATGGCTTGGCTTCTTAAATGTATCGAGCTTGGCAAAGAGGCGGGTATCGCGCCCGAACGCGAACGCAAAATCATGACGAATTTTATTCGTTGAACGGTTTTGGCGTAAATTGCATATACTATCGAGGAGGTATACTATGCAGGATAGAAGAAAGGTCGTTGCGGTGATTGGCAATAGACAGATAGAAAAGGGAAGCGTGCGCTATCAAATGGCGTACGAGGTAGGCAAAGCGTTGGTGGATAACGGCTACCGCGTGCAAACGGGCGGACTCGGGGGCGTTATGAGCGCGGCGCTCGAAGGCGCGCGCGCCTCGAAAAACTACCGCGAGGGGGATACGATCGCCCTCGTGCCCTCGTTCGATAGCGAAACGGCGAACGAATACGCGGATATCGTCATTCCCACGGGCTTGGACGTCATGCGCAACGCAATCGTTGCGAACGCCTACGCGGTAATCGGCGTAGGCGGCGGAGCGGGCACGCTTTGCGAATACGCCTTTGCGTGGACGATGGATCGGCTGATTATCGCCTTTGAAAACACGGGCGGTTGGAGCGAGAAACTCGCAAACACGCGCCTTGACGCGGATATCCGCTACCCCGATATCCCGCACGATAAAATCTACGGCGTTTCAACTGCGGAACAAGCCCTGAAAATCTTAAACGAAAATATTGATCGTTATGTTACTCGTCACGGTGGCATATAAGTAAAACGGAGAATCCACGGCGCAATACTGCGTCGAACTGCGTTTTTTCTCGCTCGTTTACGGTTAGTAAACTCCCGTCGAAAAAGCCTCGTTCTCCTTGTCTTGCTTGTGTCTTGCTCCGTTTTACTTCGGTTTATTCAAGTTGGTCGGTAGACAGGGAGAATCCGCTACGCATTTCTTCGTTGCGCTGTGGCAACCCTCGGTCACGTACGCATTAGTACGCTCCCTCGGGTTTTCTCACGCAAAGCGCGGTTTGCTTTGCGTTCGGGCATCGCAAACGCGGGATAATGCGTTTGCTTATCTCGTCCCTACAAGGCGTTATCAACGCCTTGCTTAACGGTCAACTCGTCCTCGCGCGCCTTGAACTGCTTGCGTCTTGCTCCGTTTTACTTCGCTCGAGTTCGACTCTCGTTAGGTTAACGCGGGTGTTCCCATGTCCATATATAACGCGGGCGCGTTGCCGTACGGCAACGCGCCTATATCTTTTTCTAAAAATTTTGTAAAAATATATTAAAATGCTTGACAATGGGGGGGGGGGGGGGTTGTTATTTAAT
>JAFQGG010000048.1 GCA_017415505.1 Clostridia bacterium | reverse complement strand
TGGTTAAGTTTTTGAAACAAGGGTCAAGGGACGAAGTTCCTTGCGCGGTTTGGGCGCGAAGCCCAAGACCCGCTGTCAAGCGCGCCGTTAGGCGAAGTATGCCAAAGTCAGGCAACCGTAGGTTGCCCCTCACGCGAAGCGTTATCCTCGTTAGAGGACGACGATAAGGCGAATTTTACCCACAATTCCAAAACTTAACCATGGTTAAGTTTTGGAATCCATAAAAACCGCCCCCAAACACGCAGCTCTACTGTGCGTAGAGTCGGCTTTTTAAGACAAAATAAAAACTTAACCATGGTTAAGTTTTAATGAACTTCGGCTACGCCGAGTGAAATCCGCGAAAAACGATATACGAAAAGAGGAGAAAAACGAATGCAAAAGAATATTTTTACCGTGGAATCGGAGTTTGATAAATTGCCGTTAGAGGTAGCCGTGTACGAGCCGAGCGGTACGCCCAAGGGCGTATTGCAGATTTTGCACGGTATGTGCGAATACAAGGAACGCTACGACGATTTTATGCGTTTCTTTTGCGAACGGGGGTATATCGTTGTTTGCCACGACCAACGCGGTCACGGTGAAAGCGTAAAGGACAAAAAAGACTACGGGTATTTTTACGAGCGTACCGCGCGCGCAATCGTTTTGGACGCGGTGCAAATCACGCGCGAGATTAAAACCCGCTACCAAGGTTTACCCGTGACTTTATTCGGGCACAGTATGGGTTCTATGGTGGCGCGCTGTTATTTATGCGAGCACGACCTCTTGATCGATAAGGCGATCGTTTGCGGTTCGCCGAGCAAAAACCCGCTTGCGGGCGTAGGGGTGTTGCTTGCCGACTGTATCGCGCTCTTTCGCGGTGCGCATTATCGAAGCAAATTGCTTACGCAACTTTCCACGGGCAAGGGCGATAAAAATTTCCCGGGCGAGGGAAAGGGTGCGTGGTTGAGCGCGAACCGCGCCGATATCGACGCGTTTTACGGCAACGAAAAGGGTAATTACCGTTTCACGTGCAACGGATTCGTCAATCTTTTCAAACTCATGGTGCGCACCTACCGAAAACGGGACTATCGCGTGCAAAACCCCGATTTGCCGATACTGTTCGTTTCGGGCACTGCGGACGCGGTAATGGGCACGGAAAAACAATGGCGAAACGCGGTGGAGTTTTTGCGTAAGGCGGGATATACCGCCGTCACGGGCAAACTATACGAAGGACAGCGCCACGAAATTTTCCGCGATACGAAGAAAGACGAGGTATTTGCCGATCTTCTCGCGTTTCTTGAAAACTAACGCGCATAAAACCCCGAAAAGGAAACATACTGTTTTCAGGAGGGAAGATTATGCGTATTGCTAATATTATTTCTTATATTTTGGTAATCGTCGGCGCACTCAATTGGGGACTCTTCGGATTCTTCAATTTCAACCTCGTTTCCACGATTTTCGCGGGCGCGAGAACGGTGGGTTCGGTGATCACGTACGCACTTATCGCGTTAGCGGCTCTTTGGCTCATTCTTTCGCCTATCATTACGAACGGCGTTTTGTGGCTCAAGAGCAGACGCGCAGAGTGAAAACAAGCGAAAAAAAGCGGACTTCCTTAACGGGAAGCCCGTTTTTTTTCGTGAGAATATTGACATTTCGTCTTTTTCGTGTTATAATAATCGTACAATAATAAAAAACGAAAGGAAAAAAATACCTTTCGGAAGGAGTCGATTATGTTAAATTCCTTACTTTTATCCACGGGCGCGATCGTTGGAATCGTAGTGGGGGCAATTGTTTTATTGCTCGTTATTCTCGCCATCGTTATCGTGTCTTGGTACATCAAAACGCGCAACGCGTTCGTCCGTTTGAAAAACAAAGTGGAAGAGGCGTGGGCAACGATTGACGTATATTTGAAAAAGAGATACGATTTAATCCCCAACCTCGTAGAAACGGTGAAAGGCTTTGCTTCGCACGAAAACGAAACACTCAAATCGGTGATCTCGGCGCGCAATATCGCCATGAACGCAAGTACGCCCGAGGCGAAAATGGACGCGGAAAAAGGCTTGACGAACTCGCTTCGTACCTTCTTCTCTGTGGTTCAAGAAAGTTATCCCACCTTGCAAGCAAACACCAACTTCCTCGATTTACAAAACCAATTAAAGAGCCTTGAAAGCGAGCTTGAATCGGCTCGTCGCTACTACAACGGCGTTGTAAAAACCTTCAACACCAAGCTTGAAATCTTCCCCGACAATATCGTCGGCAAACGCATGGGCGAAGGCTACGAAAAGAAACCCTACTTCGAGCTGGACAGCGAAGAGGAGAGGAAAAACGTAAAAGTTCAATTCTAACCATGTAAAACGGAGAATCCGCTTTGTATTTCGTCGTCGAGCTTGCGTTTTTCCTTGCTCGTTTACGGTTAGTAAACTCCCGTCGGGAAAGCCCAAAAACTTAACCATGGTTAAGTTTTGGGATAGGTATAAAATTAGCTTGTCCGTCGTCCTCTGATGAGGATAACGCTGCGCGTAAAGCGCAACCTGCGGTTGCTTTTTGTGGGGCTTGTTGCCGTTCTTCGAACGGGACTGCCGTCGGCGTAAGGGTTTCACCCTTACAACCCACAAGGAACTTCGTCCCTTGACCCGTGTTTCCAAAACTTAACCATGGTTAAGTTTTTGGAAAATAGGTCGGTAAGAGCAAACAAGTTGTCGGAACGGCGGTGTGGTAACCCGATCGAGAATGATAGATAAAACTAGGTGCAGGCTTAGCCTGCCTTAACCATGGTTAAGTTTTTAGAAATTAGGTTCGTGAGAGCAAACAGGCTGTCAAAAGGGCGTTGTGGCGACCCGAAAATAAATATTGTGAGAGAAACGATGAAAAATAAATTCATAAAAACCGTTCTTGCGCTTTGCTTCGCTTGCTTGGCTTTTGTATTCGCGTTTGCACCGCTCCCGAAAACGGAGCTTCCCGCGAGCGCGTCGGGTAGCTCGTACATATCCATTGACGAATACGACGTGGAAATGACGATCTCCAAAGACAGAAGCGTGCGCGTGCACGAGCGTATTACCGTTACTTTTTTGCGGTCGGGGCTTACCATGTTCTACCGTTCTTTGCCCATTGAAACGGCGCGGTATTACGATATATCCGCTTCCTGTGCGGGGAACGAATATTTCCGCTATACCGTAGAGGACAATCCCGACACCGACGATTTTTTCGATATCAACTGTATCGGCGGTGTGACGAAGAACGCGAAGTGGACCTACGACGTTTATTATACCATGGAAAACGGTCGGGGCGCGGCTACCTCGTCGGACGGTATGAAAATCGACGTGATACCTTTTGGGTACACCACGGAATTGCACAACGTTTCCGCGACCGTGCATTTCCCTTACGAGGTCGAGTTAGAGGATTGCAAAACCTACGTGGGGTACGGCTCGACGGCGAACGATAATTCCATTAACAAAAAGCTTTCCGACGACAAAAAGACCCTTACCTTTTCCACCGATTTGCTCGATTACGTGTACGTGAGCAAATACGACGAATTCGCTACGGAGGGCATTACCCTCGATTTTACCATGGACGGTAGATTTGAACCGTATCTGTTTACCCGTTTGTTTACGGGCGGAAGCGGGTTGATTTTGCTCGGCGGACTCGTCGTTGCGGGGTTGGCGTTCGTATGCTTGACTTTTATGCGCAAGCATCGGGATATGATTACCACCGTCAATCTCAAAGCCCCCGACGATATGACTCCCATGCAAATGGGCAAACTTTTGGACGGCACGGTGGACAACGAGGACGTGACCTCGATGGTCTATTACTTTGCGCATAGGGGATATTTATCCATTGATTTGAGCAATCCCGACGATCCCGTGTTGATAAAACGCGTAGGCGCAATTTCGGGCGCGCCCTATGAAATTACCCTTTTTAACGGTTTATTCAAATCGGGTAGCGCGGTGCGCGTTTGCGATTTACAATATAAGTTCTACGCGCACGTGGACCGTGCGAAAGCGCAGGTTGCGCCCGTGAAAATGTTCGAAAAGCGTTCCGTTTTGGGGTATCTTTTGGGCGGAGTGCTTTGCGTAGCGTTTGCCTTTTTATCCGCGTTTCTACTCGGTTTTTTCCGTTTGGGTACGACTTATAAATATATGCTCGGCGTAGCGTTTGCCTTGCCCGCAATCGTGATGCTCGTGCTCGGATATATACGGGAATGTTATCGTTATAAGGGCAAAAAAGATAAAAACGGCAAGGGGTATCTTATCGCGCAAATCGTGATTGCGCTCGTCTTTTCGTTGATTTTTTGTCTGTTCTTTGCTCAACACTTCACGACGGAGTTTGAGAAAATCCTTATTTGCGTATTCGCGTTTGCGCCTTTATTCATTACGCGGAATATTCTTTCCCGTACGGAAGAATACACGAATACGCTCGGGGAAATTCTCGGTTTTAAGGACTTCATTTTGGTGACGGAAGAGGACAAAATCAAATTCATGCTGGAAGAGAATCCCCAGCTGTATTACAAGGTCCTTCCGTACGCGCAGGTACTCGGCGTGACCGACGAGTGGGAAAAGAAGTTTGAAAACATTCTTTTGCCCCCGCCCGCGTGGAGCACGGGCACGCACGTGTCTACTTTCGATTGCTATGTGATGCACCGCGCTATTTCCCGTTCCATGGCGTCGGCGATGGTGCGCCCGCAACCCAAAGGCGGGTCGGTAGGCAAAAGTGGCGGTGGCGGTAGCTTCGGTGGATTCGGCGGTGGCGGTTTCGGCGGTGGCGGCGGCGGCGCAAGATAAAAAACCGCTCGCATTTGCGAGCGGTAACGCATAAAAATGAACTACCCTGCGTTCGTCGCAGGGTAGTAAGTTTTTATTTCAAATGCTCCGAATCGGTGAGCAGGGGAGAGTTGAGCGCAAAGCGTTTTACCGACTCCACCGCGTTCACGCAAAGGCGTTTGGTTCTATAATGCTCGCCGAGACAAAGCAGTTGTCCGTTGCCGTTGAGAAGCTTATAGATATAATCCCCGCGCTTGGTGAGCGAAATACGGAAATTACCTTTTTGTATGTTCGTCTTGTGCGTTTGAATACCGTTTACCGCGCCGATATAGGTGGTGTAATCCTCGCTTGCAAGCAACTTTTCGCCGTTGTTGGCAAACAGTTCGAAGAAGAAGAGTTTTTCGCCGTTCGGACCGATTTTCGAACCCACGATCCATTTTCCGTTATATCCTTCTGGCAAAGGCTGTACGTCCGTTTCGTCTTCGTGGGGGATCTTGATAACGTGGTCTTGCACGTTTTCGTCGATTACCGCGCTTTCCGCGAACCGCTTCGTCGATTCAATCGCGCGCTCGCAACGCGCTTTCGTGGGATAGTTCTCGCCCATGCAAAGCAACATGTTTTTACCGCTAAGCAGTTTGAATACGTAATCGCCTTTCTTGGAAAGGGTAATCTTGAAATTTCCTTTCAAGATATTCGTTTTGTGCGTTTCGATACCGCGGAGCGCGCCGTTGTACGAAGTGTACTCCTCGCTCGAAAGCAAACGCTCCCCGTTCGACGCGTGCAACTCGAAATAATACATATCGTCGCTCGTGTACGCTTCGTCCGTTACTACGCGGTAGATTTGCCATTTGCCTTTGTATCTCGCCGCTTTATCCGTTTCGTTTTCGTCGTACCAAATATCGTCCTCTTCCTCGGCGTCTTTCAATTCGTCGTAGAGGTTCGTTTCAACCGTTTCTTCCGCTACTGCCGTTGCCGTTTCTTTATCGGTTTGTTCCTCAGCTTCCTTTTGTGCTTTCTCGGCAAGAGCCTTTTCCTCGGCTTCCTTTTGCGCCTTCTCAGCAAGGGCCTTTTCCTCGGCTTCCTTTTGCGCCTTTTCGGCAAGAGCCTTTTCCTCGGCTTCTTTTTGCGCTTTCTCGGCGAGAGCCTTTTCCTCAGCTTCCTTTTGCGCCTTTTCAGCAAGAGCCTTTTCCTCGGCTTCCTTTTGCGCCTTTTCGGCAAGAGCTTTTTCCTCAGCTTCCTTTTGCGCCTTTTCGGCAAGAGCCTTTTCCTCAGCTTCCTTTTGCGCCTTTTCGGCAAGAGCCTTTTCCTCGGCTTCTTTTTGCGCCTTCTCGGCGAGAGCCTTTTCCTCAGCTTCTTTTTGCGCTTTTTCGGCAAGAGCCTTTTCCTCGGCTTCCTTTTGCGCTTTCTCGGCGAGAGCCTTTTCTTCGGCTTCTTTTTCCGCCGCTATGCGTTGCGCTTCCAATTTTGCTTCAACGGCTTTGCGTTCTTCCTCTTTTTTAGCGGCTTCGGCTTTCGCTTTTTCCTCTTCCGCCTGCTTGGCTTGCAAAGCTTCCGCTTCCGCTTTTTCGGCGGCTTCTTTCGCGGCAAGGCGTTTTTTCGCCTTTTTGCGCTTGACGGAAAGTGAGATAATCACGATTAAGATGATAAGGATAAACGCGGCGAGTCCGGCGAGCAACGCGGCGTGGAAAGGGTAGGCTTTCGCGTACGCGATTCCGTCGTTTACCAAGCCTTTTGCCTCCGTGATACATTTGTTGAAAAATTCTTTAATAGCATCCATTTGACAAAAAATCTCCTTGATAATTTGATTGCATATATATTGTAATACAAAATTAAAAAAAAGTCAATACAAGAAGCGATTTTTTTTCATAGGTTTTTTCAAAAAAATTGACATTTTTTCAAGAATAGAGTACAATGTATATATGATGCGAGAAAAATATACGGTTATCGTCGTCGGCGGGGGAGCGTCGGGGCTTATGCTTGCAACTTCGCTCGGCGACGGAAAAAATAAAATAGCGGTATTGGAGCGGGGCGAACGCGTGGGGCGCAAGCTCTCCGCGACGGGCAACGGGCAGGGGAATATCACCAACGCTTTTAACGCGCCGTACTTTTCGTCTACGCAAGCGGGCGCGGAAAAAGCGGGCGCAATCGTTGCGCGCCATTCTCCGCAGTCGCTTATCGCCTTTTTTGAAGACCTCGGTTTGCTGTTTGAAACGGACGAGCGAGGACGGGTATACCCCGCGGGCAGGCAGGCTTCTTCGCTTACCGACGCTTTGCGGTTTGCTTCGGCGCAACGGGGCGTTTCGCTGTTGACGGGCGAACGGGTAGAACGGGTGGAAAAGAACGGAAACGGGTTTCTTTTGCGCGTACAAACGGACGGAGGCGAAAAGGAATACTTAGCGGAAACGCTCGTGCTTTGCACGGGCGGAAAAGCGGCGAAAAATTTCGGGACGGACGGTTCGGCGTACGCGCTTGCGACGGGGTTTGGACACACGGTTACTCCGCTTTGTCCGTCGCTCGTGCAGTTGAAAACGGATACGGCGAAAATCAAGACGCTCAAAGGGATTCGCGCGAGCGCGGTCACGCTCACCGCGACTTGGAAGGGCGGAAAGGAAAGCTTGCGCGGGGACGTGATATTCACCGATTACGGCGTTTCGGGCGACGCGGTGTTCCGTATGTCCGCGTTCGTGACGGATAAAACGGAAGTTTCGCTTTCCATTGATTTCCTGCCCGATTTCACGGAAGAGAAAATTTATACCGCGTTAGAGCGCAAACGGGCGCGCTTTCCCGAGCAACCGTTTTCCGAACTGCTTTGCGGGATCGTGAACAATCAAATCGGGCGCGCGGTGCTCAAATGCGTCAAAGAGGGAGATCTTCGCGGGGCGGTACGGCTCGTTAAGGCGTTCCCGCTTACCGTGACGGGTACGCTCGGTTTCGACTACGCGCAGGTGACGAAAGGGGGCGTTTCCATGGACGAAGTGGACGATAACTTGCAAAGCAAGAAGGTCAAAGGCTTGTACTTCGCGGGCGAAATTCTCGACGTGGACGGACGGTGCGGGGGGTATAATTTACAATGGGCGTACGCTTCCGCTATGACCGTTTCCGAGGCAATTCAAAGAAAAAATAGGGGGCAGGTATGAGTTTACGCACCCTTTCCGATATAAAATTGCCCGTGGATAAAAGCGAGAAAGAGCTGTTCGTTCTCGCGAGCAAGAAACTCGGTAAAAAACCCGCGTATTTTGCGATTAAGAAAAAATCGCTCGACGCGCGCGATAAGGATAATTTGCGGTTCGTGTATACGGTTGAATTTTCCGATACGCCCGTGAAAAAGGAAGAAATCCCGCTGGAAAAATTGCCCGCGGGGAAAGTACCGCAAAAGCCCGTCTTGGTGGTGGGGAGTGGTCCTGCGGGGCTGTTTTGCGCGTTGCGGTTGTTGGAACGCGGGATTCGCCCGATCGTAATTGAGCGGGGCGCGCCCGTGGAAGAACGGGAGCGGAAAATCGATACTTTTATCGCCACGGGCGCGTTGGACGAAAATACCAACGTACAGTTCGGCGAGGGCGGTGCGGGTACTTTTTCGGACGGCAAACTCAATACGCAAACGCATAGCAAATGGAATAAAGAGGTGCTTCAAACCTTCGTGCGCTTCGGCGCGCCCGAAGAGATTTTATGGTTGAATAAACCGCATATCGGTAGCGATAACTTGAAAAAGGTCGTGAAGAATATGCGAGAGTATATCGTAAAAGAGGGCGGGCAGGTACGCTTTCACACCCGTTTGGAGGATATTCGGATTCAAAACGGCGAACTCGTTTCCGCGACCGTCAACGGGGAAAGCGTAGAGGTTTCCGCGCTCGTGCTCGCCGTGGGACATAGCGCGCGCGATACCTTCGAAAAGCTGTTGGCGCGCGGAGTGAAAGCGTCGCAAAAGGATTTTGCGGTGGGCGTGCGCATAGAGCATTTGCAGGAGAAGATAAGCTTTGCGCAGTACGGGAAAAATTACCCCCTGTTGCCCGCGGCGGATTATAAACTCGTTTCCCACGCGGACGAACGCGCCGTGTTTACCTTTTGTATGTGCCCGGGCGGGTTCGTGATGCCCGCTACGAGCGAAAAAGAGGGCGTGGTGACGAACGGTATGAGCAATTACGCCCGCGACGGCGTGAACGCCAACAGCGCGTTGATCGCGCAGGTGAGCCGAGCGGATTTTAATAGCGATTCTCCGTTGGCGGGTATTGAATTTCAACGAAAAATCGAACGGTCGGCGTTTACGGCAGGGGGCGGAAATTATTGCGCGCCCGTGCAAAGAGTGGAAGATTTTCTCGCGGGAAAAACGAGCGATAAATTCGGCTCGGTTCGCGCTACCTACGGGGCAGGTACGAGATTTTGCGACCTTCGCGCCGTCTTGCCCGACGGCGTTACGACCGCCTTAAAAAAGGCGATCGCGGATATGGATAGCCGAATGAAAGGCTTTGCGGACGGGGACGCGCTTTTGACGGGCGCGGAAACGCGCACCAGCTCGCCTTTGCGCATTGAACGCGACGAAACTTTGCAATCGCCCACGGCAACGGGATTGTACCCTTGCGGAGAGGGCGCGGGCTATGCAGGCGGTATCACTTCCGCCGCCACGGACGGTTTGCGCGTCGCCGAGGCGATATTTGCCCGTTTTTACGAAAAATAAGCCCGTTTTCATTGTTTTATCACACAGTTTTCATATAAATTTCACATAAAAGGATTACAATAATGATGAAATCATAGGAGAAAGAAAAAAATATAGACTATACTAACTTTTTTCATATTCTCTCAAAAGGGTATGCGGTTTGCCTCACGGCAAACCGCATATCTATTTTTCTACGAAAAAATCGCGGGTGGCGAATCTTCGCCACCCGCGTAAATATCAATCCAATTCCAAAACGTTTAGAGAAAACAGTTCGCTGTCAAGAAATTCCGCCACCGTTACTCCCAAGCCGTTGCAAATTTTGTAAACGACGGCAAGCGTCGGGCTTTTCGTGTGCCCGCGATAAAGGTTTTGCAACGTTGCAACGGGCAACTCGGAATCCTTTGCCAGCTTGTAAAGCGTAATCCCCCGCGCAAAAATATATTCGTCTATTCTCTTCGCTATCGCCGTTCCAACCGTCATCTTTTTTTCCTCTATAATTATTATATCATTTGCCGTTAAAAAAAATATGTGTCTATTGACACATAAACGCTTGCAAGGCTGTTTTTTTTATGATATAATAAAAAAAAGGGCGTAATTTAACAAAAAATACAAATTCAACCAAAAGTAGAGAGATTTCAACCGTCAGTTGAGTAAAAACGCTACCCAAATTCAACCGATTGTTGTATAATATTCTTACAATAATTTTTTTGCCATGGAGGAACAAAATATGGAAAATGTCGGAATGGAAACAATCGGAACGAAGATCGCCAATCTTCGGAAGGCGAACGGAATGACGCAAGCGGATTTGGGAACGCAATTAAACGTATCCTATCAAGCGGTGTCGAAGTGGGAAAGAGAGGAATCTTGTCCCGATTTCGATATGCTTTCGCGTATCGCGAAAATTTTTAACGTGCCTATTACTTATTTCGAAAGCAAAGCGCCTGCGGAGGAAGTCGCCACGACGGTGGCGGTAACGCCTACGGAACAGCCTACGCAACCTGCAAGGGAAATGCTCGGCGTTTGTAAGGATTGCGGAAAGGTCGTATATAAAGGCGACGAGGGCAATTTGAGCTACGTGACGGCTTTGATTTGTAAGCCGTGCGCTACGAGCAGAGAAACGGCGAGAAGACAAAAAGAAGAAGCGGCGAAAAGAGAACAGCAAAGACGCGCGGACGAACAACGCGCAAAAGAAGCGGCAAAACGCGCTTCGATTGCCCGTTCGCGTAGAAGAGGTATTATTTGGGGAATTATTATCGCCGTTTTATTCTTCGTGTGTACGATCGTGGCGGGCTTGAAAGAAAAAGACTATGCGACGGCGTTTGGGTATAGCTTCGCGATTGCGCTGTTTACTTTTACCTACGTTTCACAGCTGTTTTGGGACGGCTTTGTGTTGGATTGCACGCTGTTCGGCGGGAAAATCGTCGGTACGCCCGGTATTATTTTTACCTTTGACCTCGACGGGTTTATTTTCCTTATCGCTATGAAGATTTTGTTCGCGTTGCTTCGTATGTTTATTTGGTTAATCACCTTTTGCGCGAGCGCGTTGTTTGCGATTCTCGTGTCGCCGTTTACCTTCTTCCCTGCGTTGCACCGCGTAAATTCGGGGGATTTGGAAGACTAAATAATTCACGGCTTTGCCGTTGATTATAAAGGAGTATTATTGTGAAGAAATCAAAGAAATTAATTGTATTTGCGTGCACTCTTTTCGCATCGGCTTTATTTACGGGTTGTGCCCAAGAAAGCAAACAGGTGATTTTCCAAGTTGCCGACGGATATATTCAATGGCAATACGAGGGCGAAGAGGCTTGGAATAACTTGGTCGCGATTTCCGATTTGAAAGGCGAACAAGGGGAAAACGGTAACGACGGAAGTAACGGTACGAACGGCGACAATGGAAAAAGCGCGTATGAACTTGCCTTGCAAAACGGCTATTTGGGGACGGAAGAAGAGTGGCTCGAATCGCTTAAAGGTATGAACGGCGGAAACGGAAAAAGCGCATATCAGCTTGCCGTAGAAAACGGTTATAAAGGTACGGAAAAACAGTGGCTTGAATCGCTTAAAGGTGAAGAAGGGGATAAAGGTGATAAGGGAAATAAAGGCGACGACGGCGATTCCCCCGTTATCGGCGAGAACGGCAACTGGTGGGTTGGCGGAAAAGACACGGGTGTAAGTGCCGTTGGAAACAATATGGATAGAGTGGGAACGGACGGTCTTTGTTTTCAACTCGCAATTCAAGGCGGTGTGGCGGGGTACGAAGTAATCGGTTACACGGGCAGTCAAACGAATATCGTTATTCCAAACTACATATTTGATAAACCCGTCGTATCCATTCGCGCGGGCGCGTTGCCTACGAAAATTACGAGTGTTTCTATTAGCTCGAATACCGAATATTTACCCGTGTTTTCCGATTACGATTATCTCACGACTTTTGATTTCAATAACGCACCGATTGAAAAGATTCCCGATAATATGTTCAAAAATTCGGGCGTGTTGCAAAGTGTAGAGAATTATGATAATATCAAGGAAGTGGGCTCGTACGCCTTTTACGGAACGGCTTTGAAGTCGTTTTCGTTCAATAAAATCGAAACCATTCGTTCGTATGCGTTTAGAGAAATCGATTTTGATTACGATACGATTGAACGCTTGTATTTTTATATTCCCGAAACAGTCACGACGATTGAACAATACGCCTTTTATGACGACGACGATTTCCACGTGTACTACGGTGGAGATAACGTGGCGTATACGGGAAGTTATTTCTACACGAAAGTAAAACACGACGAGAAAGGTTATTATTATCGAGATATGGGGACGCACGCTTCCCTTTTGAATTACGACGGGACGGAAAAAAGACTCGTTGTTCCTCAAACGCTGGGTGGAAAAACGGTAAAGAGTGTGGAAAAAATGGCGTTTTTATTTAACGCGCTCCCCCAACGGATAGAATTGCCGTCCACTGTAACGACAATAGGTGATTGTGCGTTTTACGAGTGTCAAAATCTTCATTCGCTCTTTATTCCCGATTCCGTAGACGCTTGCGGGGAGGAAGTGGGGCTTTGTGACGACGATAATTTGCTTTCCCAAAAGACGATAGTGTTTTTTGAGGCGACGGCATTTGATTACGAGGGCGGAATCACGAGCCCTTCGCAGTTGGATATAGAAAGATATATGGTGGGTGTAACGCCTTCGCAAATCGTGGATGACGGTACTTGCTTGTACCTTAAAAAAGCAACTTCTTGCGAAGTAGTCGCTATAAAAAATATTGCGGGGATTGCAAAAATTCCTTCCACATACGGATTACTTCCCGTGAAAAAAATTAACCAATACGCATTGTATTGTTCGGGGCTTATTACGGGTGTGGAAATATCGGCAAGCGTGGAGAAAATTGCAACGAAAGCGTTTTATTACGCTTCGAGCGTTTTATCTTTTATCAATATTCCCGATACCGTCGAGGACGTGAATAATAACGGGTTCTATGGGCTTTCCAACTGCACTATTTACGTTGAGGCGAAAGAAAGACCTGCCGATTGGGATTCGAGTTGGTATTATAACGTAAAAGGAGTGAAATGGGATTCGCAGGCAAACTATGCAATTGCAAACGGTGTGTATTATCTTTACGAAACGACGTCTGCGGGTGTATATTTAACAAAATATCTCGGTGTAGTCGAGCGGGGTAAAGCCGTTTTTGTACCCGAAGAAATCGACGGGAAAACCGTTTACGGGGTTCGGGCAAAGTGTTACGAAAATTTCTTATCGTCGGGCAGTTCGTCTACGAGATTTGAATTCGTCATTCCACATACGATTACAGTAATGGAACAATACGCGATTTATTGTAGCAGTAGCTATTATATAAATATTTATTTGTCTTTTGAAAGCTCTTCGGGGAAACCTGCTACATGGAATTACGATTATGTATATAGAAGTTCTTATACCTATACCTATTATTTATATCAATGGGGATATAGAAACGGTGTACCCGTACCATTAGTTTAATAAAAAAGCGCGGGTGGCGAAGATTCGCCACCCGCGTGATTTTTTTGTCGTTATAACTTTTTCTCGTATTTTACCGTCAAAGTACCGAGTTTTACCGTTCTCGGTTTCGCAATCTCTTTCACCGCGTCGTAGTAGATTTCCGAAAGCAAACCGAGTCTTTCGAGCGTGATATATTCGTTCGGTTGGTGAATCGTCGCTTCCTCGCCCGGCATTTCCGGTCCGAACGCGCAACCGCATTTCAACGCTCTTGCGTAAGTGCCCCCGCCTATTGCAATCGGTTTATCGTCGCTTCCCGTCGCTTCGTTATACACCCGCATGAGCTTTTGAATGAGTTCGCCGTTGGGGTCGTTATAAAGAGGGGCTTGGTAGTTCTTCGTTTCGTACGCCACGCCCGCTTCTTCAAGGCGTTCCGTCACCGATTCGAGCGCGAAAGTGGCGGGGATTCGAACGTCTACCGTCACCTTCAAAACGCCGTTTTCAAAGCTCGCCATATTGGGCGAGAAGGTGAGTTTACCCGTTTCGTCCTCGAACGCGTTCAAGCCCAAAGCGTCGTTAAAGAGGATATCGTACGCCTTTTGGCAATCGTCGTTGACGGTGGCAAGGAACGCGAGCAACGCTTGCAAAGCGTTCGCGCCCATTTGCGGGGTCGAGCCGTGCGCCGATTTTCCGCGCGCTTGCAAAATATTCGTGGTATTGTCGTAAGAAAGGGTCGTGTCCGCGACGGGATTTTCGTAGGCTACGAGTTGATTGCCCGCTTTTCTCGTCAAGACGGCTTGCGCGTAGTCGCAGACCATATTCGCCGCTTGACCCGCTTTCAACGCCGTCATAGGCGCGTTTTCAATCGGGAATTCGGCGGTGAAATGGAAGATTCCCTTTTCCGCGTAGATCACGGGGAAGTTTGCGTCGGGGGTGAAGCCTTCTTCGGGCATTTCCGCGACTTCCTTATAGTGTTTCATGCACTCCCAACCGCTTTCCTCGTTACAGCCGACGATAAGTTTGATCGTACGGCGGGGGCGGAAGCCCTCGTCCTTTAACGCTTTGAGCGCGTACAGCGCCGCCATGGCAGGACCTTTATCGTCCATTGCCCCGCGCCCCCAAAGCTTTTTACCCGTCACGCCACCGTCGGAAATATCGTCGTTAATAACGCCTCCGAAGGGGGGATATTTCCAACCGCTTCCCGCGGGTACGACGTCGAGGTGTGCAAGGATTGCGAACGGTTTTCCGCTACCGAACACCACTTCGCCGACGTAGTTGTCGTAATTATTCGTTTCAAAGCCCCAGCTTTTTGCGAGGTTCAAAAAATAAGCAAGACAGTCTGCCGTTTCCTTACCGAAAGGATATTCGCCTTCGGCGGGCTTTTTAGAGGAATCGAAACGCATAATTTGCGCGGTGGATTCTACGAGCTCGTCAAAATATTTTTTCAATGTATGTTCCATAACGGTACTCCTCGCGTGAAAATACACGCTTGTTCTTTATTATACTATTATTATACACTTTTTTTTCGTCGCGGTAAAGAAAATAAGGGGTTATGCGCAAAAAAATAATTTTTTTCTTACGGAAAGCGTAGGAAACGGCGCAAAACTTTGACAATTACTTGAAAATATGCTACAATAAGGATAGGGAATTTTTATTTTGGAGAGAATTGTGGCGGAGAAGAAAAACGGCTCGGGATTGCACGACGGGCACAGACAACGCTTACTCGATAAAATCGAGCAGGGTAGCGTTTGCGAACACGAATATTTGGAAGCACTTTTATTTTCGGCGTTGCCGAGAAAGAACACCAACGATATTGCGCACAAGCTTTTGGCGGAGTTTGGTTCTATCAAAGGCGTATTGTTTGCGCCCGTACCCGCTTTGCAACGGGTAGAGGGCGTGGGTAGGAACGTCGCGGCGTATTTACATATCATAGGCGTATGTTTGCAAGGCGTTATCGGCAAACAAGAAGCCAGCGCGTACCCCAACGCCTTTGAGAAAAGGAGTTTTGCACGGTTTTTGATAAAGCGGTACGAGAATATCCGTACCGAAGTGCTTGAATTTTTCATGGTGGACGAGTTTGGGCGAATATGCAGTAGCCGTAGCTTTTCTTCGGATACGAGCAGTTCGATTTGCATAGAACCTCGGCAAATCGGCGAATATTTTTCCACGCGCGGTGGTTCGGGCGTTATCATGGTGCACAATCATCCGTTTGGCGACGCGAAACCGTCCGCTCGTGACGACGTTACGACGGAGAAATGCAAGGAACTTGCAAGCACTTACGGGCTTGCGTTTCTCGATCACTTGATTTGCGCGCCGAATAGCGTATACAGTTATCAAGACGCGGGAATTATCAAGCTTAAAACGGAGAAAGCGCAAAAGCTACCCTTTGAGGAGATTTTATGAAAAAACCGTCTGCGGGAGATAAGGAACAAAAAAAGCGGGAGAAAAAATATTTCCTCCGCTTATTTGAAAAATACGATTTTCGCGACGAACAGCAATTCGTCACCTTTTGGAAGGTGTTTTCCGTTTGCGTGCTCGTCGTTTTGGAAGTATTTATTCTCTTGCAACACGTCGACCAATTCGAAGAGCGGGGCGGTTGGAGAACGCTCGGCTTAATTTTGGGCGTTAGCGCGCTTTTGTTGCTCGTGCAGGCACTCAAACACTTCGCCGTGCAAAATACGCGTGCGAAAAAGGTGTTTTTCGTCTTTGACATGGTGCTTGCGGGCTTATTCATTTTCTTGACGAGCGGTTCGTACACGCTTATCGTCTATATGTTGATTACGACCGAATATTATCTCACGGCAAAGCGTACGCGCGGGAGCGTGGTGCTGTTTTGTATCGCCGCACCGCTTTACGGTGCGTTCGAGGTCATGCAGGCGTATTTGAGTTTTGGCGGTACGACGACGGAAGTGAATTTGTTCCCGTTGCTTACCGGGTCGATCGGGTCGGTGTTCGCCCTGTTGTTGCATTTCGTTATCGTGCAAGTCGCGCTTGCGTTTTATCGGCAATTTTTGCGCCTTGAAAAGACCTTGAAAGAATTGGACGAAAGTAAAAAGGAATTGGAAAAGGCGTACGAGGTCGTGGCGGAGGTGTCCGCGCTTGAAGAACGCCAACGCATTGCCAAGGACATTCACGACACGGCGGGACATTCGATTACGACGGTAATTATGCAGACGGAATCGGCGAAACTACTCATCGACAAAAGCCCCGAGGAAGCGAAAAACAAAATCGTGGCGGCGAACTTACAAGCCAAACACGCCTTGGAAGAATTGCGCGACAGCGTACACCTGCTTTCGGGTGGCAAGGAAAGCGTTACGCTGAAAACCGCGCTCGAAAATATCGTACACGAATCGACGGACGGTACGGGTATCACGATCCGTTCGGAAATTGAGGACGCAGAAGTTTCGCCCGCGAAGTTCCGTTTCATTTGCAACACCCTCAAAGAGGGGATATCCAACGGTTTGCGCCACGGCGGCGCGACGGCGTTTTGGTTTGAGTTCAAGCGCGAGGGCGAAACGCTTCGGTTCTTGCTTTCGGACAACGGCAAGGGCTGTAAACTTGAAGAATTGAAAACGGGATTCGGGCTTACTTCCATGATCGATCACGCCAAATCGCTGGGCGGTGAAGTGAAATTTCATACGGAAGAGGGCGAGGGGTTTGAAATTACGCTCACTTTGCCCGTAGATTATAAGGAGGACGAAGATGGCAAGAAAAATTAAGGTGCTCGTGACGGACGATCAAACGGAGCTTGCGTTGGAGTTGAAAAGCGTATTGGAAACGGATAGCGAAATCGAAGTGGTGGGGATCGCTTCGGACGGGTTCGACGCGTTGAATAAAATGGCGGAAAATACCCCCGACGTGGTCCTTCTCGATATTCGTATGCCCAACATGAACGGCGTAGTGGCGACCCAGCGTATCAAAGCGGAATATCCCGATACGAAAGTGGTGATTTTGACTACCTTTGACGACAGCGATTATATCCTCAACGCCATCAACAACGGCGCGAGCGGGTATTTGCTCAAAGATATTGGCGCGACGGCGCTCATTGACGCTGTGAAAAACGCCTACGAGGGCGATACCATTTTGCCCGCGAAGATTGCCCGCCGTATCACGGTGGCGGCGAAGCACGTCGCCGCGGATAGGGAAATCAAGCTCACGCGCGCGTTCAATATGTCCGACCGCGAAGTGCAAATCGCGCTTATGATGTACGAGGGCTTTACCAACCGTCAAATTTCCGCCGCGCTCAAACTCACCGAGGGCACGACGAGAAACTACGTTTCGTCTATCTACGAGAAAACGCACAGCGAAAACCGCGCGGATGCGATACGGGCAATTAAAGAGGTCTTATAAGTATGTATAAGTTATTGGTGTTTGATTTGGACGGTACTTTGCTCGATACGCTTGACGATATCACCGATTCGGTGAATTTCGCTTTGGCACAATTTTCGTTGCCGCCGAGAACGCGGGAAGAGGTGCGCTCGTTTGTCGGAAACGGCGTCGTAAACCTTATAAAATGCGCTTCTAATAAAGAGGATGTGAAAGATATCGTCGCCGTGTTCAAAGCGCATTACGAGGCGAATTGTGCCGTTAAAACCAAGCCGTTTGAGGGAATGATGGAAGCGTTGCGAATCTTTCGCTCTCGTGGTTTTAAGCTTGCCGTGCTTTCGAATAAACCGGATAAAACGACGCAAGTTCTCGTAAAAGAACTTTTCCCCGACGTCTTTGACGAAGCGATGGGGGAAAACGAGGCAATAGGAATAAAAAGAAAACCCGATCCTTCCGCACTCCTTGCACTTATGCAAAAATTTGGTGTAAGCGGGCAAGAAACGGCGTACGTAGGCGATTCGGAAGTGGATATTCAAACGGCGAAAAACGCAGGCACGGATTGTATCTCTATGACTTGGGGTTTTCGCGACGAAGCCGACCTTCGCAAGGCGGGCGCAACGATGCTTGCGCATAACGCAACCGAATTGACGGAATTTTGCTTAAAGGAGTAAAAAATGCGATTAGAAAGTGTAGGGATTGGAAACACGCCCCTCGTGCGGTTGGAGAAAATTGAAAAGAAATTCGGCTTGAAAGCGAAACTGTTTGCAAAGGTTGAGAGTTTGAACGCGGGCGGGTCGATTAAGGACCGCGTGGCAAGGGCGATTATAGACGACGCGGAAGCGTCGGGGCGATTGCAAAAGGGGGGCACGGTAATCGAGGCGACCTCGGGCAATACGGGCATAGGACTTGCGCTCGTTTGCGCGACGCGGGGGTATAAAGCGGTGATCGTGATGCCCGAAACCATGTCCGTCGAGCGTAGAAAGTTGATTGGCGCGTACGGCGCGCAAATCGTGCTTACCGACGGGAAAAAAGGTATGCAGGGCGCGGTGGAAAAGGCGGAAGAACTCTTAAACGCAACGCCGAACGCGATTATCGCGGGGCAGTTTGAGAATCCCGCGAACCCCAAAGCGCATTATCAAACGACCGCCCCTGAAATTTACGGGGCGTTGGACGGAAAAATCGACGCGTTCGTGGCGGGCGTGGGCACGGGCGGTACGATTACGGGTGTGGGGAGATACCTCAAAGAACGAAGCAAGCAAACGCGCGTGATTGCCGTAGAACCCGCGTCCTCGCCGTTGCTTAGCAAGGGAGTTTCGGGCGCGCACGGCATACAGGGAATCGGCGCGAATTTCTTGCCGAAAACGCTGGATACGGCTGTATACGACGAGGTGATCGCCGTGACGGACGAAGAGGCGTACGCAACCGCGCGCGCGCTTTGTCAAGCGGAGGGATTGTTCGTGGGCATATCCTCGGGCGCGGCGGTATTCGGCGCGATCGAAATCGCCAAACGGGCGGAATACGCGGGCAAAACCGTGGTTACGGTTTTGCCCGACAGCGGGGACAGGTATTTATCCACACCGCTTTTTGAATGAATGAAAACGGCGACGAAGAAATTCGTCGCCGTTTTGACGGCTTTTTTGTTCTCACCAACTCTTTTTCTAAAAACTTAACCATGGTTAAGTTTTTCGGCTTTCCCTGACGGGAATAACGCTTCGCGTGGGGCGCAATCTTCGATTGCTTGTCTTGGGCTTATCTTCCGTTCTTCGAACGGGACTGCCGTCGGCGTAAGGGTTTCACCCTTACAACCCACAAGGAACTTCGTCCCTTGACCCGTATTTCTAAAAACTTAACCATGGGCAGGCTAAGCCTGCACCTAATTTTATCTATCACTCCGTTTCGGGGTATCTTACCGCCGTTTTGACGGCTTTTTTGCTCTCACAAACCTTTTCCCAAAAACTTAACCATGGTTAAGTTTTTGGATTGTGCCACCATTTTGCGAAGCAAAATTTCATTGCGCAAGCAATTTCACCCGCTACGGGCGGATTTCATTTGGCGTAGCCGAATTTCATTAAAACTTAACCATGGGCAGGATAATCCTGCACCTAAATGGTTATGTCGAAACCCGAAATGGATTCGCGTAGCATTTCGCCGTTGGAAAATGCAAGCAAGACGAGCAAATCGCGAGGGCGCATACCCGCGGGGTATGTAACCGAACGATTTGCGACGGATTGCACCGTATTTTGTAGGCGAAAATTCTTTTCGGGCTTCGATATAGCCATCATCTATCCCTCTTGGTCGGTGTATCTTGCCGCCGTTTCGACGGCTGTTTTGCGCTCACCAGCCCTTTTCTAAAAACTTAACCATGGTTAAGTTTTTGGGAAAGGCTTAGCCTGCCCACGCAGACATAAAAAAAGGACTCCGTGGGGGAGTCCGTTTTTTGTTACAGTTTTGCAAGCAAGAGAACGATTAGGTAGATCACGAGCATGATGCCGAGCGTGATCGCGAGGGGCACCAACATGAGTTTGACCGTAGAAATATACGTATTCCACTTTTCCTTGAAAGTGGATTCTTTCTTCGGTTGCTTGTTCTTATTATACCACCTATGCCCTTCGACGTTCATGTCCACGACCGTGGAGTTGTCGTCTACGTAGGTGATTTTTTCCTTTTTCTTTTTCTCTTTGTTCTTCTTTCCCATAATCAATCCTGCGGATAGAGATGGCAAGCGGCAAAGTGTCCTTCTTCGTATTCTTTATATACGGGCGCAATGTGCTTGCAAATTTCTTTCGCCTTCGGGCAACGCGTGTGGAACTTACAGCCTTTGGGCGGGTTGGCGGGCGAGGGTATATCGCCGCCGAGGAGGATTCTGTTCATTTTTGCGTCCGGATCGGGAACGGGTACTGCCGAGAACAACGCCTGCGTATAAGGGTGCAAGGGGTTCGCGAAAATACTTTCCTTCGAGCCGAATTCTACCATTGAACCCAAGTACATAACGCCGATTCTGTCCGAAATATGCTTTACGACGGAAAGGTCGTGAGAAATGAACAAGTAGGTGAGGTTCATTTCCTCTTGCAACTTCTTCAACAGGTTGATGATCTGCGCTTGAATGGATACGTCCAACGCGGACACGGGTTCGTCGCAAACGACGAGCGAGGGCTTTACCGCCAAAGCGCGCGCTATACAAATACGCTGTCTTTGACCGCCCGAGAATTCGTGCGGGTAACGCTCGTAATAATAATCGAGCAAACCGCATTGGCTCATAACACTCAATACGTAATCTTTTACTTGATCGGGAGGTACGATATTGTGTACCTTTACCGCTTCCGCGATAATTTCACCGACGGGACTTCTCGGAGGCAAAGAGGAATACGGGTCTTGGAAAATGATTTGCATTTGCGTACGCAAAGGACGGTTCAAGGTAGCAATAGACGCGTTATCAAGACTCGGTTGAATCATAGGTCTATGCATTTGTTTCGTCGTATAATCGGTAATATCTTGCCCGTTAAAAAAGATTTGTCCGCCCGTGGGTTGGTGCAATTTGAGAATGGTTCTTCCCATCGTCGTCTTACCGCAACCCGATTCGCCTACGATACCCAAGGTTTCGCCCGGGTAGAGCTTGAAAGAAACGTCGTCCACGGCGCGAAGCTCGGAGAGCGTTTTGCCGAGGAAAGTCTTCTTTAAGGTGAAGTATTTTTTAAGGTGACGAACCTCCAAAAGCGCGTTGGGATCGGGCGGGAGCTCTTTGTCCGCTTCCGCCTGCGCGTCGCGCGCAGCCTGTTCTTTTGCCGCTTCCGCTTCGTTATCAAATTGCGAAAAGTCTTCCTCGCTCACCGTTTCGGGCGTGGGTTCCGCTACGGAAACCGTTTCCTCAGAAATAGGTTGCGTATCGTTCTTATTTTCCATTCGTATTCTCCTCTTCGTCGTATAAATAACAAGCTACCTGATGTGTAGGGCTTACCTGTACCATGTGCGGGTATTCGCCCTTGCAACGCTCCGTACATTCAGCGCAACGCTCGCGGAAATAGCAATAGTTGGGCATATTTACGGGGTTGGGTACGTTACCGGGAATGCTAAACAGCTTTTCGGAAGAATTGTGCATCTTCGGCTTGGACTTTTGCAAACCCTTCGTGTACGGGTGACGGGGATCGTGGAAGATCTCACGTACCGTACCGCATTCGATAATTCTACCCGCGTACATAACGACGACGAAATCCGCCATCTCCGCAATAACGCCGAGGTCGTGCGTGATGAGCAAAATCGAGCCGTTGATACGCGTTTTCAAATCGCGCAACAAATCGAGGATTTGCGCTTGAATGGTAACGTCGAGCGCCGTCGTCGGCTCGTCCGCTATAATCAAACGGGGATCGCCTGCAAGCGCCATAGCGATCATGACGCGTTGACGCATACCGCCCGAAAGCTCGTGCGGGAAGGACGCGTATACCCGCTCGGGCATCGCGATACCGACCAATTTGAGCATTTCAATCGATTTGCGCTTTGCGTCCGCTTTCGTCGCGCCGGGGAAGTGGAGGAGGGTAATCTCGTCCAGCTGATTCCCGATCGTGAAAACGGGGTTGAGCGAAGTCATGGGTTCTTGGAAGATCATGGCAAGCTCTCTACCGCGCAAACGGTACATTTCCTTAATCGGCATTTTCGCAATGTCGAATACCTTTTCTTCCATTTCGAACACTTTCGTGCCGTATTGATCTCGCTTTTGGATTTTCTTGTATACGGGCTTGCCGTTTTCGTCGAGCTGAGGCTCGCCTTTCTTCGTCAAAACGGGTTCGGTGCGTACCTCGCCGTTTTCGTCCAACTCGTATACGGGAATAGGCTTGCCGTTTTCGTCGCGTTTGAAATCGGAAGACTTAAAGCGGATAGACCCCGATACGATTTGCCCTTGCGGACCTTGCAAAAGGCGCATAATGGACATACTCGTAATCGATTTACCGCAACCCGATTCGCCTACGACGCCTACCGTCGCGCCTTGGGGGATATTGAAAGACACGCCGTTTACCGCCTTTACGACGCCTTGATCGGTGAAGAAATACGAGTGTAAATCTTCCACTTCAAGGATATTGGCGTTGTCTTTCATTTGCGTGGTGAACTCGGACTCGGGGAGCTTGGCTTTCTTTTTCTTTTCCAGCTCGCGCATAATCTTCGAGTTTTCTTTCGCGATTTTACGGACCTCTTTGCCGGAGAGATAATGACTCTTCTTTTCTTCCGTCGCTTCGTCCTTTCCCTTTTTAAGGAAATTGAAAATTTTCATAAGCCTTTATCACCTCTTCATTTTGGGATCGAGCGCGTCGCGCAAACCGTCACCGATAAAGTTGAAACCGAGTACGGCGATAATGATACAGATTCCCGGAGGACCCCATACGTTGAAATAGTTTTTGAGAATGTTTTGGTCTTCGTTGATAATGTTGATCATCGAACCCCACGCCGCTTCGGGCGCACGGATACCCATGTTCAAGTAGGAAAGCGAAGCTTCGTACAAGATCGTCGAACCGAGGCTGAGCGTCATGGAAACGATAAGCTGAGGCATTACGTTGGGGATCAAGTGTTTGAAAATCTTTCTTCCCGCCGAGAAGCCCATAGCTTCCGCCGCCGTCATGTATTCCTGTTCGCGGAGGGAGAGGATTTGACCGCGCACGAGTCGCGCCGTACCGCCCCACGAGAATATCGTTAGGAACATCATCAAATAATAGATTCTAAATTCCGAACCTACGTCGTACGCGTCGAGCATCGAACCCATAATCAATAGAATAGGGAAGGTGGGCAAACACATGAGTATATCGCATATACGCATGATTAGGGAGTCGACCCAACCGCCGAAATAGCCCGCCAAACCGCCGAATACTACGCCGATAATCATAATCGCGAATACGGTGATTAAACTTATGGTAAGCGAGGTTCTGCCCCCGTACATAAGACGTACGAACACGTCCATGCCGAGCTTATCCGTGCCGAGCAAGTGTTCGGGGGACATAGGCGCGAGCGCATTGACCTTTTCCGAACGCTCCAATACTTGATAGGTTTGAATGATCGTACCGTCTTCGAGTTCCATATCCACGACGACGTATTCGTACGAGGATTTCCCCGAAGCGTCTTCTTCCTTTTCGCCCCACTTTTGATATACCACGGGACCGAGCCAAGAGAAGAGGAACAACCCTACGATCATAACGAGCCCGATAATACTGAGCTTCGATTTGAAGAAACGGCGAAGGACCATACGCGCGGGGGAAAGCAACCGCACGTTTTTATCGAGCGGTTCTTCCGTCGCGAGAATTTCTTCCGTTACTTGCGCTACTGCGGTTTCTTCTTCCGTTTCGGGAGTTACGCCGTTATTATTTTCCATATCCATAACCGTACCTCCTTTAAGACGTAAGTTTTACGCGCGGGTCTACTACCGCGTACATCAAGTCGGAAAGCAATATACCCAAAACGCTAAGGAACGCAAGGAACATATTGTAACCCATGATAAACGGTATATCCGCGTTGATCATTGCCTTATAGGCAATATTACCGATACCGGGTAGGTCGAATACCTGCTCGGTGATCATAGAACCGGAGAAGAGGGAGGGCAAAACGCCCGCCATCATGGTAACGATGGGAATCATGGTGTTACGGAACGCGTGCTTATAAAGCACCTTGCTTTCGGGCAAGCCCTTCGCGCGCGCCGTTCTTATGTAGTCCGAGCTCAATACTTCGAGCATATTCGTTCTCGTATAACGCATCGTACCGCCGATACCCAAAATGATCAAGGTAAGCAAAGGCAAAGCGAGGTGCGAAAGGTAATCGCCCAACAAGCCCAAGCCCGATTTATCGACGGACGCGTCCACGAGCCCTGCCGTGGGGAACCAACCCAATTTCATTGCGAAAATGTCTTTGAGCATTTGCCCGAAGTAGAAGGAAGGCAAGGAAATACCCACCATAACGAGCGCGGTTACTACGTAGTCGCGAATGGAGTATTGGTGCGTTGCCGCCGTAACGCCGAGGGGAATAGCAATGAGGTATTGGAATACGATTGCGATCGCGGAAACGGCGAAGGAAACGCCCATGTGGTCGGCGATTACGTTAATAACGTCGTCGCCGTACACGAAGCTTCTACCAAGGTCGAAACGGAAGAGCGCGCCAAGCCAGCTGAAATACCCTTTAATGATACCCCAGAAGGAGTCGTCTTCAAGCCCGTACATTTCGTACATCTTCTTGATCGCCGTTTCGTCAACCGTAACCGATTGCATTTGCGAAATTTTCTGTTCTACGTACGATACGGGCATGCAACGCGTCAATACGTAGATGATCAGGGAAACGCCCAGAAGTATAATCAGGGCGAGTCCCAATCTTTTCAAAATATATTTGAACATATCAAATCATCCTTATTGTTTGTGAAAAAAGTTAGTCTACAAGCTCTACTTCCCAAATCTTCGCAAGGGGCGAGGAGTAAGGGTTGATAACCTCGGGCAAAGAGGAAGCCTTGATTACGTTCGTGTTGTAAACGTAGAGGTTCTTTCTTTGGTATACGGGCATTTCGATTGCAAGGTCGAGCACGTAACCCATAGCTTCTTTATAAAGCGATTTACGCGTTTCTCTGTCTTCCGTTTCACGCGCTTCGTCGATAACGCCGCTAAGCGTTTCAATGATACTCGTTTCGATAGGATAGCTACCTTGGTTTTCCTTGATTGCACGATACCCCCAAGCGATGGTGCTCGTAGCCGTGGAATCCTTGTGGTAAACTTGGTACATATCCGGGTCGATCGTCGAGCCCCAAGCCGCCGCCCAAACGGAGAGCGCGCCCGTGCTAAGCTTGTTGAGTGCGTTCACGTCGGGGATAACTTCGATTTGCCAACCGCAGGAGTTCAAAAGTTCCATTGCGTGGTTGAAGGTGGAGTAGGTGGGGTGTTCGCTAAGGTTCGAACCGGCGATCGTGAATTGAATTTTAAGACGGGAATCGCCTGCGTTTACGCCTGCCAAGCCCATGTAATATTCAATGTTGGCGATTGCTTCTTCGTCCGATCTAAAACGCGTGTAGTCGTGCAGGTTGTTGTCGTCGTTCGTACCGTTGGGGTTCTTCGGGTACGCCCAGCTTACCGTGGACATAGGCCATGCGATTGCCTGTACGTCTTGCGTGCTGTAATAGGAGAGCGCACGGGAAGTATCCATTGCCGACATGATTGCCTTACGAAGGTTGATGTCGGTTACTTTACCCGCGTTGATACCGATATAACCGTAACCGAGCTGCCAAGCGTTCTTGCTTTCGATACCCTTGGATTTAAGCTCGTCGATCTTCTTTGCGTTGTCTTTCGTGTATTGAGGGGATACGAAGTGTACCGAACCTTGTTCGAGTACGCCGAGCGCGTTGTTCGCGCTTACTACTTGGTAACGGAGCTTCTTGATCTTCGGTTCGCCGAGCATGAAGTTCTTGTTCGCCTTGAAGTAGATAACGTTGTTGCGGTGGAATTCGTTGCCGTCGGGGTTGTCGTTGTTGTTTGCGTCCGTTGCAACGTAAGGACCTGCGCCTACGGGCACTTTTACGTTACGCGTCGATTGAATTTCGTTCTTCATGAAGTCGAACGAACCCCATTCTACGCCGAATTCGTTGTTTGCAATATCTACTTCTCTGCCTTCCGCATAGTAGTGTTGAGGAGCAACGCCGAAGCCGAAGTTCCAAATTGCTTTGGGGTCAACGCCGTTGATCTTGATTTGCAATACGTCGTAGCCTTCGCCCTTTACCGTACCGTCGTCGTTGTGGTCTTGCGCAACTTTATAGGTCTTAGCGTCCGCGTTTTTCAAGGTGATTTCCGTGGGTCTGTTTGCGTCGCTGAGGTGTCCGAGAGATTGAATCCCCGAAATGTTTGCGTAGGTAAGTTCGTCGCCCGTTACCGCTTCGCGAAGTACGGCTTCCGTCGCCTTTGCGATATATTCGGTACGAAGGGTGTTCGCCGTTGCCCAATAGGTGAGGATCGCGTCGAGTTCGCTTTCGATCTTCGCGTTGAATACGTAATCGATCGCGTCTTCTTTCGTCTTAATATTCGCTACGTCGTAGTTGCGTTCTACCTTCTTGATTTTGGACTTGTCGTCCGTTTCTCTGCCGTTGGAGAGCAATTTCTTTTCGTATTCTACTTTTACGTAGCCTTCCATGAACATGAAGGAGGTGATTTCGTCAAAGCCTTGGGATTTGTAAGGCTCTTCCGTGTACGCGTCTTTCGCCGCTTCGTAGTCCGTGCCAAGTTCCTTTTTGAAGGTTTCTTGGGTCAACTTATAGTCGGCAAGAAGGTTTTCGTTGGTGATTTTATTCAAAGCTTCGCTATCGTTTGCAGGTGCGAACGCTTCCTTATAACCAAGGGAAACGCTGTGATTGGAAATTGCTTCTTCCATACCCGCGATAGAAGTGTCCTTTTGCATCGTTTTCAAACCCGAGTAAAGGTTCTTCAACTCGTTGATACGGTTCTTCGCTCTGTTGGTCGCCGTGCCCGAAATTGCCGAGTCTTCGCTACCGCCCGCCGTGTTCGTTTGCGTACGGTACGCTTGCAAACCGATAATGTCCGTCGAGTACATGGTGGACGAACCGGTGTAAACGGGGTCGAGATATACGTACATATTAAAGAGTACGTCGTTCATGGTCAAGGGCTTGCCGTCCGAGTATTTGATACCGTTCTTCACGACGAAACGGTAGGTGGTGACGCCTTTCTTGTTTTGGTTGTCGCCCTGTTCGTTCTCGTCGTACGAAATATCGTAGTCGAGTACGACGACGGGTTCGTCTTCGCCGTAAGCTACGACGGCTTCTTCTTTGCCCGCTTCGCCTTCGTAATCGGTGCTAAGCATACCGATTTGCGTCATACCGATAATTTCGTTGTCCGCGCTGGTCGTGGAATAGAAGGGGTTGAACAAACCGTCTACCGCTTCGCTCATTAAAACGAGCGCGTCGGGCTTATTCGTTTCTTCGTCGCCTTTACAAGCCGCCATGGTGGGCAGGATTATGGATGCGCCCATAACCAAGCCGAGTGCCGTTGTGAAAAGTTTTGATGCTTTCATCTGATCGTTACCTCCTGAAAGTAATCGTAAAAAATTTTATTTTTTATAGTTTTGAAAAATTATTGATCAAGCCGTTTGTTGTACCTTGTCCAACAAGATAATGCCGTCTTCTACGTGCGCTTCGATCGCGGGCGTTTTCGTGTTATCCGCGTCTTGCGTTTTTACGTATACTTCGCAAGCGATTGCGCTCGTGTCAATGCCGTGCGCTACGGGATTGCCGTCCGAATCGTACGCCGTTTCCCCGAACAAAAGTCCCAAGGAATAGTTCGCGTAGGATACCTCGTCTTTCTTGTTGTCGTAAATCTCGTCGCTGATTTTTACCTTGCCCGAAACGCTTACGTCGTTGAATACGGTGGTCGCCGAGAAGTCGCCCGCAAGTAAGCCGAAACGCGATTGCGGTACGCGCGAGCCCGTGTCAAGATCGAGCGTTGCGTTTTCAAAGGTTACGCTGTCGAGCACCGCTTTCTCGCCGAGAGAACCGAACAAACCGAAGAAGGTCGCCGAAATATTCGTTTGCTTTGCCGTGATATTGGAAATCTTGTGTCCGTTGCCGTAAATCGCGCCGTTGAAACGGGTGGAGGAGAAGGCTACGGGCCAAGCGATACCTTCGAAATCGATATCGGCTTGCAACTCGAAGTATCTCGTTGCCGCCGCGCTCGTTTGCAACTGCGAAGCCGTGGTGATTTTGAACCATTCGCCGTTCTTCCAAGTCGTGTAGATTTTTTGTACGGGCGCAATCGCCGTGCCCGTTGCTTCGTCTACGTCGCCCGCGTGCTCGCGCGTCGCCGTCCATTCGTTCGTGCAAGCCTCGTCCGCGTACGCGCCGACGAAAGTCTTACCGCGTTGTTCGGGAATGTCGTTGAGCTTTAACCCGCCCGTCTTCGTATCGTCCACGGGGAGGGTAAGCGTGCCTTCCTGTACGGTGGGGTCGAAGGTTTTCGTGCTCGCTTCTTTCCAAGTCTTGACGGTAACGCCGTCCGCTTCGTAGGTTTCGGGAACCATGAACGAGAACGAGAATTGAGGAACCCACGCCGCGTAGAGGGTGAGCACCGCTTCCGAAGCGTTATATTCTTTACTCGCGTCCAAAGTAAGTACGTCGTTGTCGAAATCCCATTTTTCCGAATAGGAATAGCCTTGCGCTTTGCCCGAAACGCTTACGAGTTCACCGCATTCGTCCAACGGCTCGCCGTTTTCGTTCACGCGGAGCGTTTTCGTTTTGTACCAACCCGCAAGGAAGTAGCCCGTGTAGGAGGGGAAGGATACGGACGCGCCTTCACCGCGCTTGGGATCGCCCGGTTCTACCAATTTCAAGGTTTTCTTGCCGTCCTCTTCCGCTACCTTTTCCAAGGGGATTACGTCGTGAAGCGTAAGGTCTTTCGCGTTGGCGAAGTTGCCGTCGCCACAGTCGTAACGCACGCTAATCGCGTTTTCTTGGTTCATAATTTCTTCTTCCGTCGTACCGCAAGCCGCAAAGCCGAGCGAGGCGAAAATCGCCGCGGATAAGGATAAAAGTAAAATAGGTTTTATCTTCATGTTATTCTCCGATGTTCCGAGCTCTCGGCGGGTTGCCCCGCCGAGGGGTTCGGTTATTCTTGATCTTCAAATTCTTCCGTTGCTTCCTCTTCTTGAACGGGCGCGGTCTTCTTTTTGAAGAAGTTGCCTTTCAAAAGCAGGAAACCTACTACGACGCCCGCCGCAATAATGAGCGAACCGCCGATACTGCAAAGCACGATGACGAGCGTGTAATCCTTTTCGTTGACTACGGGTTCGTCTTTGTCGTCTTGCGGGGGTTCTTCGGGTTGTTCTTGCTTGCTCTTGAGATACTCGATTTCCTTTTCCGCGTTGGTAAGTTTTTCGAGGTTGTTCTCGCGGACGATTTGCATTTGGTCGTAGTCGGTGACTTTGCTAAACGCGTTGCGCGCCGCTTTTACCAACGCTTCGTCTTCAAGAGTGATGATCGTAGGCAATTTGGAAATGGCTTCGATTGCCACGAGCGTAGCGTCTTCCGCTTCCGCTTTTGCAAGTACGGTCGTTTGGAAGTATTGATCGTAAATGAACGAATCGTACAGCTTACCGTTCTTCGGGCGAACGAGCGTGATCGAGGAATCGAAGTGCCCGATATAGTTCGTGAAGTTCGCGCCGTAGAAGAACGCTTCGAGGCTGTAAGCGACGTCCCAAATGTAGTAGGGAACGATATCCAAGCCCTCGATGGGTTCGTTCGTGGTGGTGTTGATATAGCCCGTGTTCTTATGCGGAACGTTCGTGATAAGTTGATAGTTCGTATCGTATTCCTCTTCGAGCAAAGGTGCTTCGATGCTATGGAACACGACGACGCTAAGCTTTTCACAACCGAAGAACGCCTTGTGCCCGATTGCACGGAGCGACTTGGGAAGTTCTACTTTCACGAGCGTGCTACCCGAGAACGCGTACGCGCCGATACGAACCGTGCCGTCGGCAACGGTGAATTGCGTAGCCGTATCGCCCAAAGGATAGGTGATAAGCTCCAAGTTCCCGTTCGCCGTCTTTTTGTACAGCGCGCCGTCGATTACCTTCAACGAGTCGTTGACGTCGTAGGTGTAAGTCGTTTCTTTATATACTTCGTCGTTGAACTCTACGTCCTTCTTCGATTCGAAGAGGGGGATTTGCGTGCCCGCGAACGGGTTTTCGCCGATATCCGTAAGCTTGTCGCCGAAGTTGACCGATTTGAGTTGCGTTTCCGCAAACGCGAGGTCGCCCACCGATTCCGCGTTTGTCAAACGAACGGAGGTAAGCGCGGTGTTCGCGAACGCGTACGCGCCGATATTCTTGACTTGCGAGAGCTTATTCACCGTCGTAAGCGATTCCGCCGCTTGGAACGCGCCGTCACCGATCGAAGTTACTTTGCCGAGGTTTACGGAAGTGAACTTGGTGTTCGCGAACGCGCCGTCGCCGATCGAGGTTATGCCCGAGAAATCGAACGAGGTCAACGCCGTCGTAATGAACGCGTTGGCGGGGATTTCCGTCAAGTCTTCGTGGATCGCCGTTACGGTTTCGAGGTTTTGCGCTCCTGCAAATGCGCCCGCGCCAAGCTTGGTCGTAGAGGAGAGGTCTACGCTCGTCATTGCCGCGCTCATATAGATAAGTTCGACGATTTGTCCTGAACCGTTGCTTCTGTACAGCACGAGCCCGCCAAACGCTTCGTCGCCAATCTCCGTTACGGACGAAAGGTCGATATTTTTCAAGCCCGAGCAGTTGAAGAACGCGCGGTCGCCGATCGTTGCGCTTCCTTCGAGCGTTACCGTTTGCAATTTGGTTGCGTTGGCAAACGCTTCGTTGCCGATCGTTGCACCGTCGCCGATCGTAACGGAAGCAAGCTGACCTTGGAAGTTGAACTTATCGTCGTACGAGGTTTGGAACGCGCCGTCGCCGATCGTTGCGTTTTCACCGATCGTTACCGTAGAAAGGTTGTTACATTCCGCAAACGCGCCCGCGCCCACGTATATATTATTAGGAAGGGTTACGCCCGTAATCTTCGTGCCCGCAAACGCATAGTTTCCGATTGCGTTCAAGTTTTCGTCGAACGCGGGAAGCGTGTTGAGGTAGGTGTTTGCGAACGCGTAGTTGCCTACCTGCGTAAGCGTGCCTACGTTTGCCGTCATAAGCGAAGTACATCCGTTGAACGCGCTATTGCCGATCTTGGTGAGATTGCTAGCCGTCACGCTTTGAAGCTTGGTCGCTTGATAGAACGCGTAGTCTTCCAAAAGAGTTGCGTTGGGCATGGATACCGTCTTCACGGTCGCGTTGCCCGAGAACGCGTTCTTGCCAATCTTCGTTGCGGTGACCGTGATATTCTCCGGAAGTACGGGGGCGGCAAGTACGAGCGTCGCGCCGTCTTTGGTGTAAATATACTGTTGATTGTCGCCTGCTTTGAACGCCTTATTTCCCGTCTTCACGCTGAATTTTTGCACTTTCGTGCCCGCGAATGCGTTCGTGCCGATAACGGATACCGACGAACCGAGCGTTACCGTCGTGAGCGAGGAACAGCCCTTGAACGATTCGTTGGGGATAACCGCCGCGTTGATGGAAATGGCTTTGAGGTTGCTACAATTACGGAACACGCCTTGCCCGATTTTCACTTCCGTCGCGTTGATCGTCACTTCTTTCAAACGAGGGTTGTTTTCGAACGCGCCGATACCGAGCGATTGTGCCGTGGTGGGCAATTCCACCTCTTCGAGTTTATTGTTCGCGAACGCGTAGTTACCGATCGCGACCATGTTGTCAAACTCGACTTCTTCCAGCTTACAGTCCTTGAACGCCGTTTGGTTGACGAACTGTACGTATTTCAAACCGTTTACCGTTTCGAGGGAAGTACAGCCTTCGAACGCGCCTTCCGAAATCTTGGCGAGCGTCGAGGGGAGCGTTACCGATTTCAAAGCGGTAAGACCCGCAAACGCGTACGCGCCGATATCTTCCACGCCCTCGGGAATAATCACTTCTTCGATCGTGTCGTCGCCGATATACATGGGCTTGGTCTTGGAAGGATCTTCTTCGGAGATTTCGTCTTCCGGACCTTTAAGTACGTATTCGTAGTTGGAGAATGCGTATTGCATAATGTGGCGAACGGTGAGGTATTCGGGAATCTCGACGACTCCGCCGTTGCCTTTATACGAGTAGAGATACCCCGATCTCGAATCGTAAGGATTTTTTACCGAAACGGTGATGTTTTGCGTGAAGTAGGTGGGCTTGCCGTCCATGAGCAATTGCACGGAAACGGAGGAAACGCCCTCGCCTACGGCAGTTACGATGCCGTTGTCGTCGATTTTTACGATATTTTCGTTACCGGAAACGAATTTCACGGTTACGCTGTCTTCGAAATAAGGTTTGTAATCGTAGTTGAGCTGTACCGATTCCGAAGGGAACATGGAAAGCGTTTTCGCCGCCGAAAGTTGACGCGTGTGTCCCGCTTCGCCGATATCTCTATCCTGCGAGGAGAGCGCGTAATACGCTTTCAAAGTCGTATAACTATCTACCGTGAAGGAGCTGTTTACGATAACGGGTTTGTCGTATCTTCTATACCCGGGGTCGCTTGGACCGAGTACCGTGACTTCCACGGTCGCTTTCGCGTCGGGATACGCCTTGCTCGTTGCGGTTACGGTTGCCGTACCCGCCGCTACGCCGATCACGTTGCCGTCAACGATACGGATTACTTCGCCGTTCGTATCCGTCGTGGAATAGACGACGGTTTCCGCCCATTGACCCGCAGGGAATACCTCGGGCGCGAGCTTATACGTTTCGTTCGGGCTAATCGTAATCGATTCTTCCTTAAAATATAACGCGCGTACGTCGTCGGGAATCTCGATTTCGTACATAGCTTGGTTCATTGCGTAGTCGTAGCAGAATACGACGAACGAGCTACCCGTGTTGCCTTCTTTGTGATCGAACGAGGAAAGGCACTTATCGAGATGATCGGTCAATTCAACTGTGACCGTCGTCGTGGAGTTGAAGCTCGAATATACTTGCGTGGGATAATTGCTAAACGAATTGAATTGAAGGGTAGGCGTTCCGTCTACCGTATCGACATACAAATTACCCGTGTTCAACGCCATTGCGTAATGATTGTCGTAAACGCTCAATTTTGCGTACAAACGGTTGCTGTTGCTCGCTTTGTCGTACTCGGTGTAGAATTCGCAGTTTTCCAATACGGGCGCTTGGAAGTCGGTTACGAAGGGGAATTCGAATACGTTTCTCACGTTCGTTTCCAAACCGCCGTCGCCGTAGTCCAAGTACGCTTGCAATTTTACCGTGTAGCGGGTGTTGTTCTTTAAGTTATAGTCCGCGATATGGAAATCGAGGTCGATCGCCGAGGGGTAAATCGCCCCGCCACCGTTGTGCGATTTTCTCGCGTCGTAGTTAATCTTTTCGAAGATTACCTCGCCCGTCACTTCGTCCGTGATCGTCGTCACTACTTTCTTCGCACCGCGCAAAAGACCTGCGTATACGCCGTAGATTCCGTTTACCGCCTCCGTTTGGTTGGAGAGGGAAATGTGTTCTCTTTGCGCGTGGATTTGCGTCGTGGTGGGGTTTTGTATGAAGTAGAAACCGCCGAGGTAGTTGATATAGTCGTCGTAGAGCGAACCGATAGGCGTGGTCGGATACGCGTCCGCCATCGTCTTATCCAAGGGGTCGATTGCGTCGTCCAATTCGTCCTTGTTCGTTTCGAAATAGTCAAGGTCGAAGATGGGGGCTTGCGTCCAATCGCCGTAGAAGGAGAGGTAGGGCACGTTGAGGTCCACCCCGCCGTTCGTCGCTTTGAGCGTTACGAAACCTTCCACGTACATACCGTTCTCGAACGAAGCGTCGAGGTACGCCTTGTCTTCGTCGGAAAGGGTGACGCGCATCGTTACCGTCGCCACTTTGCCTGCGGCAACCGTGATCGTGCTACCGCTGTTCGACGCGCCTTCGCCCGTCACGCTCACCACGCTCACGGACGCGCCGTCAAGCGTGTAGCCCTTTTCCGTTACCGTCGTGTCGCCTTGGTGCGTCTTCACTTCGCTTACGCCTTCCGTCATTACGATTGCGTCGGCAAGGAAGGAAAGGTTGGTCGTACCGAAGTTGTTGATCGCGAAGGTCAGGGTATAAACGCCCGCCTTCTCCGCGTCGTCGCCAAGTTCCAACTTGGTCTTATCCATAACCGCGCCGTCTTTACCAAAAGTCGTAAGGTACGCCGTCGTCGAGGTGGTCTTGGTAAGGTTCGCAAGACCCGCGCCTTGCTTTCTTACCGCGAAGGGCAAGCCGTTGGTGTTGTACGCGATATCCGTCGTGGACATCATGAGTTGGTTTACGCGCGCCGTCACTTCTACGGGAGAAAGTTCGGGGAACGTTTCTTTTACGTATTGGCGCACGAGCGCGGTTACGCCCGCTTGGTTGGGCGCAGCCATCGAAGTACCCGAAAGTCTGTCGTATTTTTGACCGGGAACGGCGGAAAGAATGTCGCCACCGTGCGCGGTGATTTCCGGCTTAATGCCGAGGTTGGGGGTAGGACCCCACGAAGAGAAGTCGGACATGAAAGGACCTGCCAACTGTTCGCGGGAAAGCTTGATTTGACCCGTGGGGTTGGCGGCAAGCGCTTCGCCGTCTACCTGCGAGATAGAGCACACCGCGGCTTTTACGTTACCGACCGTCATGCCGATATCACCCGAAACGTTGTTGTAGATAATAACGCCCGCCGCGCCTTTTCTCGCCGCGATTTGCGCTTTTTCTTCGAACGTGTTCGTACCGCGCTTGATAAGTGCGATTTTGCCCGTTACGTCGAGTTTGCCGTAGTCGGCGGAAAGACCGATACCGGGCACGGTTACGTAGTCGTAAACCTTTTCGTTTACGCCCTCGGGAAGAAGTTCGTCTACGAATTTCTTTTGTTCACCGCTACCGTCCGTCGCTTCGTTGAAGTAAATGATACGGTCGCCGTAGGTGAGGTACGGCGTATAGACGCCCTTGATGGACGCAACCGAAAGGGAAGCGTCGTAAGTGGAGGGCGAGCCTACCGTCGCGCTGTCGGGGTTAGAGGTAAGACCGAGGTTACCGTTCTTGGTCGAACCGAAGGTGGAGTTGTAGTCGTTGGACGCCGCTACCACCAAACTAATACCCTGTTCTTTGATAATATCGTAAAGCTTCGCCGTTTCCGTTTTGTCGTCGTCACGGCTAAACCCGCAGGAACTACCGAGGGACATATTGATAACGTCCACGCCGAGCACTACGCAGTCTTCCAACGCGTCGAGAAGCCACGAGGTCTTCGCGCCGTCTTTCGTGTCGGAGAATACTTTCATAAGCGCGAGCTGCGCGTTGGGCGCAACGCCCGTGATCGTGTCGTCTTTACCCGCGATAATACCCGCAACGTGCGTACCGTGCTCGCTACGGATGGGATATACGTCGGTATCCTTGTCCGCGTAGTCGTACGCGAAGGGGATCTTGTCGTTCATGTACACGTCGGCAACCGTCAAGCCCGCCGTCGTTTCCGCGGCGGAAAGGGGCATATGTTCCGTCTTGCCGTAAACGGAAACCTGTCTTCCGTTTTTAATGAGGTCGTCTACGTAGTCCTCGTCGAACGCGAGGTTTTCGGAGGTGAAATAGGGCGCTTCCGCGCTGTACGCGGTGTGCGTGTAGTCGTAACCCGTGTCAAGAACGGCAACGACCGTACCCGAACCGTCGTATTTGGAGTCGGAGCTGTCGAAAATACCCGTGTCGTATACCTTTACGTCGTTGGTGACGATTTGTTGCGAGCTCGTCGCTTGCGCCGCTTCGTACACTTCGCCCACGATCGTCGTGACCGAATTGCCGAGCGCTTCGTTCACCGCTTGGAAATCTTTCGCTTTTACGTTGATTTCAAAACCGCCGAACAAGACGCTGTACGTTCTGCCGAGCGTATAGGGGATTTTCGCTTTTTTCAACTGTTTCAAAAGCGATTCCTGTCTTTTTGCAATCGTCGAAACGGTGCTTTGCGCTTTTCTCGTTCCTACGAACTGCGCCACCGTACCGTTGCTACCCTCGTCGTTGTACGCGTCGAGCAGGGATTCCGTTTCCATTTTCACGATTACGGAGATTTCGTCGTTATCCTTCACCGCGTCGGGAAGCTTATACGCAACCGAATCGTCCAAAAGCCCTTGCGTGATGGAACGGGTGTCCAATTCAAGGTCTTTCAAGTTGATCGTGCTTTCTTCCTTCTTCGAGGAGGAAACGAGGTCCTTTGCGTCTGCGCTCGAAAGGAATTGCGTGGCGGCGATAGAGCTTGCCATGAATCCCGCCAGCGAGAGTGCTAGCACCTGATAGTAGAGTTTTTTTCTCATAACACGTCTTCCTTTTCCGTTTTGCGGTACGCTCTTTTGTCGTGCACCGCTTACGGATAAAATTTTTTTTCTTTTTCGTTTGGCTTATTGCGTTTCTTGAAGTTTGTCCGCTTCGTCGCGTTTGCGGGAATTTCGTTCCCATTATGTAAACATAATGCGTTTTCGCTTTACAAACTTTTCGAACGCGTGCATTTTAACAGCCACTATATATTATACAACATTATGCCCACCATAATCAAGCGTTTACGACAAAAAAATCAAAAAAATTTTTATGCTTGATATAAAAAATAGTTATATCAAAACGAAAGATTGATTCAAATATTTTATATTTTTGCCTTTTTTAATTCAAAAAACAAATTGATTTAATATAAAAAATCGATACGGGCGCGTTTTTGCGGGTGGGAAGTATGCAAGAAATAGACGGTGGAAAAATTTTTTTTGAAATACACCGCGCAAAAGCTTGAAAAAGTCATAAAAATATGTTACAATATATCCGTATGCAGTACTAAAAAGCGTTTTTAACGAAAGGAGAAAATCGTGTTTGCGCAAGAAGAAAGGAAGAAAATCGACGGAGAGTTGTTTGGTCGAATGATCGTTGGCGGAGCGACGAATTTGCAGGCGAATATGCAAGAGGTCAACGATTTGAATGTGTTTCCCATTCCCGACGGGGATACGGGAGAGAATATGTATCTTACTATACACGGGGGATTGGAACGGCTCAACGCGTGCGAGAGTGAGATTTTAAGCGAAAGAGCGGAAGCGGTGGCGCAAGGTATGCTCCTTGGCGCGCGCGGAAACTCGGGCGTAATTTTATCGCAACTGTTTTACGGGTTTTCCGAGGGACTCAAAGGCTTGGAGAACGCTGATTTGGAACAGGTGGGGCGCGCGCTTTTGGAGGGCGTGAAGCACGCCTACGGCGCGGTGGCGCACCCCGTTGAGGGAACGATTCTCACCGTGGCGCGCGAGGCGGCGGAAAACGCTTGCGGAGCGTTGACGGAAGACACGACGGTGGAGGCGTTTTTCCTGCGGTATTTGAACGAAATGAAAAAATCGCTTGAAAAGACGCCCGAGCTTCTCGCCGTCCTCAAAGAGGCGGGCGTGATCGACAGCGGTGGCGCGGGGCTCGTGTATATCGCGGAGGGCTTTTGCAAAGCGATCGGCGGTGAGGAAGTGCAAAGCGAGCTTGCCACGAGTGTTTCGGGCGGGGTAAAGGATTTGGATTTTTCCCGCTTCGACGCGGACACGGTTATGACCTTTGGGTATTGCACCGAGCTTTTATTGCAGTTGCAAAACGCAAAGACGAGCGTGGAGGATTTTTCCGTTTCGGAGTTGATTTCGTTCTTGGAAACGGTGGGGGATTCCATCGTGGCGTTCAAGACGGGTTCGGTGGTAAAAATTCACGTGCACACGCTCACGCCTTGGAAGGTGCTTGCCCATTGCCAAGAGTTCGGCGAGTTTTTGACGGTGAAGATCGAGAATATGACTTTGCAACACAACGAAACGGTTGCCCCGCAAAAAACGGAGTTCAAAAAACCTAAGCGCGCGCGTAGGAAGTTCGCGACGGTGACGGTCGCGACGGGCGAGGGCTTGCAGGAAACCTTTAAGGAAATGGGCGCGGATTTCGTGATTTACGGCGGACAAACGAACAATCCCTCGGCGGAGGATTTTATCGAGGCGTTCGAAGAGGTGAACGCGGATTTCGTGTTCGTACTTCCCAACAACGGGAACGTGATCCTCGCCGCCAACCAAGCGGCGCAAATGTATAAGGACTCGGATATCCGCGTGATCGAGAGTAAAAACGTGGGACAGGGTTATTCCGCGCTGTCTATGCTCGACTACGGCGCGGACGACGCGGACGAGATCGTCGCGCAAATGTACGAGAGTATGTCCGAAACCGTAACGGGTATGGTGGCGCGCTCGGTGCGCGATACCGCCATGAACGGCGTGGGCGTGCAAAAGGATTGGTATATGGGCTTTACCGACCACACCATGCTCGTTTGTCAGCGGGAGAAAGTGGATACCGCGCTTGCGCTCGCCGAGGCGTTAAACGCGGGGGATAAAGAGTTTATTTTAATCGTATACGGCGCGACGGCGACGGACGGAGAAAAAGAGGCGTTTGCTTCCCGTTTTGCGGAACAATATCCGAGCGTAGAGCTTTACGAGATCGAAGGCGGGCAAGAGGTGTACGATTTCCTCATTATCGTGGAATAAGCGGGGCAGGTATGCGTTGAAGCGTTCCCTCGTGCAAGACAATAAGGAGAAAAATATGAAAAATTACGTTATTTTGACGGATACGGGCAGTGATTTGGAGGCGGATTTTAGAGAAAAGTACGGCGTTGAATACGTGCCCATGCACTTTTCCTTGGACGGCAAGGATTACGAGGCGGACATGGATTGGAAACAAATTTCCGCGCCCGACTATTACGGAATGATGCGCGCGGGTAAGCGTTTTATCACGGCGCAAGTGAATATCGAATCGTATAAAAAAGCGTTTAGAAAATTCCTTTCCGAGGGGTACGACGTGTTATCTATTTCCACCTCTTCGCAAATTTCCGCGTCGGTGGAATCTTCGCGCAAAGCGGCGGAAGAGGTGTTGAAAGAATACCCCGAGGGGAAGATTGTTTGCGTGGACGCGCTTCGCGCCTGCTACGCGCTCGGACTTCTCGTTATTCGCGCGGCGGAACTTCGCGCGGAGGGAAAAACGATCGAAGAAACGGCGAAATGGATAGAGGACAACCGTTTGACCGTGAATATGATCGGTTCGGTGGATAAACTTACTTGGCTCAAACAGGCGGGAAGAGTGAGCGCGGCGAGCGCGTTCTTCGGCGGGCTGTTGAATATCAAGCCGATTATTATTGCGGACGCGTTGGGAAGGAACTTTGCCGTGGAAAAGGTAAAGGGAAGAAGAACTTCGTTCAACCGTATTGCGGAAATGGCGAAAGAGGCTTGGGCGGACGTGCCCTATCAAAGAGTGATGATTAGCCACGCGGATTGTGCAGAAGAGGCGGAAGAGTTGAAAAAAATACTCTTGCAGGCGCTTGGCAAAGAGATCGAAGTGCATATCGGTTACGTGGGCGCGTGTGTGGGCGCGGCGGTCGGACCGGGCATGATCGGCGTGTATTTCTTCGGCAAAGAAGTTACCGTCAATAAAGGAGTATAATGAATGGCGACGCTGTTGGAACAGGAGTATAAAGTACCGAGTAAGAAACAACCCGTATACCGTTGGTTTAGACCCGTGATGCGGTTGATTTTCAAGAAACCGCAAATTATCAATTTGGCGGGCGAACTGCCCGAAAAGTCGATTATCCTTGCAAATCATTCCGCGAAAAGCGGACCGCCGAGCTTGGATTTGTATTATCCCGTATTTTGCGCCAAGTGGGGCGCGTATCAAATGTTCGGGGATTTCCAAAGCCGTAAGGCGTATTTGCGGGATATTCTCTATATCAAAAAATGCGGGAAGAAACCCGGGTTTTTTACTTCCTTAAAGTCGACGATCATGGCGATTTTCTCGCCGTATATCTATAAGGGTATGAAAATGATGCCCACCTTCCCCGACGCACGCTTTGCCAAGACTTTGCGCAACAGCGCGAAGGTGCTGGACGCGGGAATGTCGGTCATGGTTTTCCCTGAAAATTCCAACGACGGCTACAAAGACGTCTTGACGGATTTTTTCCCCGGGTTCGTAATGCTCGCGGAAAAATATTACCGCGCCACGGGCGAGGACGTGCCCGTCTATCCCGTCTATTACAGCGTGAAAAAGCACTTGCTCGTGATCGGGAAACCGTTGCAGGTGCAAGAGTTTGTTAAACAGGGCTTGGATAGATACCAAATCGCGCAAAAGTTTTGCGAGGCGGTCAATCAACTGTACTTTGACCATGTGGAAAACGAATAAACGCATACTTGGGTATGCCGAACGGGAGTCACGCAACGCGCGCCTCCCGTTTTCGTTTGGAAAAATTTTCTTATATTCGCTTGACTTTCACGCGTGGTTGTAGTATAATAAAGCTACGATAAAACGATAAAGGAGAATTTTATGAAAAAACTTGAACCTTTTTTTGACGTGATCGGTGAAATACTTGCCGTTTTAATGGTGGTCGTGTATATCGTTAGCCTCGCGAACGCGCAATGGAATTTTATTGGCAACGCAACCTTTTTGAACGTGCTTGCGGTGATACGGACGTACGGGTCTATCTTGTTGGTGGGCATCGTAGGTTTGGAAGCGATGTCCAAACGCTCGTTTATCCTGCGCTTGATTTTTTATATCGCGCTGGCGATTATCGTGATTTTCCTTTTCTTCCCCGGCACTTATCAAAATTTGATCGGTATGGTCAACGGCTAAAATCAATAGAAAGTGAAAAGTACAGCCCCGCCGTTTTGCAAAACGCAAAACGGCGGGGGTTTTTATAAAAAACGCGCCACAAGCGGACTCACCGCTT
>JAFQGG010000009.1 GCA_017415505.1 Clostridia bacterium | reverse complement strand
AAGAAAAGCCCAAGTTAAGCAACCGTAGGTTGCGCCCTACGCGAAGCGTTATTCCCGTCGGGGAAAGGCGAAAAACTTAACTATGGTTAAGTTTTAATGAAATTCGGCTACGCCGAATGAAATCCGCCCAAGGCGGGTGAAATTGCTCCCGCAATGAAATTTTGCTTTGCAAAATGGCGGTACAATCCCAAAACTTAACCATGGTTAAGTTTTAGAGGCTCAAAAAATTGCCCCAAAAACACAACTCTACTGTGAGTAGAGTCGTCATTTTAAGGCAAAATAAAAACTTAACCATGGTTAAGTTTTTGAAAGAGGGTTGGTAAGAGCAAAAAAGCTGTCGAAACGGCGGTGTAGTAACCCGAAACGGAGGGATAGATAAAACTAGGTGCAGGGTTAGCCTGCGAAATTGGAAAATTATATAAAGTAAGGAAATACGCATGTTTGAAAACGAAGATTACGGCGACGAAAGTTTAATCGTCAGCACGAAAACGGAATACGACGTGGAAGAAAACGTCCTTCGTCCGAAAACGATGTCCGACTACGTAGGGCAACAAAAGGTGAAGGAGAATCTTGCCGTGTATATCGCCGCGGCGAAAGCGCGCGGCGAGGCGCTTGACCACGTACTTTTATACGGTCCTCCCGGTTTGGGAAAGACCACGCTTTCGCATATTATCGCCAACGAAATGGGTGCGGCGATTAAAATGACGAGCGGTCCTGCCATTGAGCGGTCGGGGGATCTTGCCGCCATTTTAACCAACCTCAACGAGGGCGACGTTTTATTTATCGACGAAATTCACCGTTTGAACCGTTCGGTGGAAGAGATACTTTATTCCGCCATGGAAGACTACGCGCTCGATATTATCGTGGGCAAAGGCCCGTCGGCGCGTAACATCCGTTTTTCCTTGAACCGTTTCACGCTCGTGGGCGCGACGACGAAAATCGGTATGCTTGCCCCGCCCTTGCGCGACCGTTTCGGTATCGTCAACCGTTTGGAAATTTACACGCCCGCGGAGCTTAAAGAAATCGTGACCCGTTCTGCGCGCGCGCTCGATATCTCGATCGAGGACGACGCGGCAAGCGAGATTGCTCGGCGCAGTCGCGGTACGCCCCGTATCGCCAACCGTTTGTTAAAACGCGTTCGCGACTTTTCCGCGGTGAAAGGGAATACCACGATCACCGTAGACGACGCGCGTTTCGCCCTTTCCCGCTTGGAGATAGACGAGCTGGGTTTGGACGGCACGGACAGGAATTTGTTGGAAGCGCTTATCGTCAAATTCGGCGGCGGACCTGCGGGTTTGGAAACGCTTGCGGCGGCGACGGGCGAGGACGCAAATACGATTGAGGACGTTTACGAGCCGTATCTTTTACAGCTCGGCTTTATCGCCCGCACCCCGCGGGGCAGAATTTGCTTAAAGGGCGGGTACGAGCACATGGGCTTAACGCCGAGCGCGAAAGCGCGAAAACAAATGTCCATTTTTGAGGACGAGTAATGGAAAAAGTACGGTACACGAAAAAAGATTTTTATTACGATTTACCCGAGGATCGCATCGCGCAAACGCCTGCCGAACCTCGGGATTCCTCGCGTTTGCTCGTATACGATCGCGCGACGAAAAAGGTGACGGATAAGGTATTTTCGGATATCTACGATTTATTGCAGGCGGGAGATTTGCTCGTCGTGAACAATACGAAAGTAATCCCCGCGCGTATGTACGCGCGCACGGCGCACGGTGGCGTAGTAGAAGTTTTGCTCTTAAAACGCTACGATATCCGTACTTGGGAAGTACTTATGCGCCCGGGCAAAAAGGGCAAAATCGGAGCGACGCTCACGGTGAGCGACGAGCTTTCGCTCACCGTCAAAGATATCACCGAATCGGGCGAGCGAATCGTCGAGTTCTCGTACGAGGGCGCGTTCGAAGAGGTGCTTTCCCGCGTGGGTACGATGCCCCTGCCCCCGTATATCAAAGCCAAGCTTGAAAACCAAGCGCGGTATAACACCGTGTATAGCAAAGTAGACGGTAGCGCCGCCGCGCCTACGGCGGGGTTGCATTTTACCGAATCGTTGATAAACCGCTTAAAAGAAAAGGGGGTCGAGTTTGCCGAGGTGCTTTTGCACGTAGGTTTGGGTACGTTCCGCCCCGTGAGCGAAGAGATTATCACCGATCATAAAATGCACTCGGAATACTACGAAATCGGCGAAACGGCGGCGGAAAAAATCAACCGCGCCAAGCGCGAAGGACGGCGCGTAATCGCCGTCGGCACGACGAGCGTACGCACGCTCGAAAGCGTCGCGGACGAAAACGGATTTGTACGCCCGTGTAGCGGAAACACCGAAATTTTCCTCTATCCGCCCTATAAAATGAAATGCGTAGACGCGCTCGTCACCAACTTCCATTTGCCCGAAAGCACCCTCATCATGCTCGTAGCCTGTCTAACGGGTCGTGAAGAAATCCTCGGCGTATACGAATATGCGGTGGGGGCGGGGTATAGGTTTTTTAGCTTCGGCGACGCCTGCCTATTCTTATAAACGGCGCATCTCGGCGTTGCGCTGTGGCTCGGTGCGGAATTGACAGAATTCTCAAATACGGGTCAAGGAACTTCGTCCCTTGACCCATATCCCCAAAACTTAACCATGGTTAAGTTTTGGAAAGTATAAAATCGCCCCCAAAAAGGCAACTCTACTGTGAGTAGAGTCGTCATTTTAAGGCAAAATAAAAACTTAACCATGGTTAAGTTTTTAGAAAAGGGGTTGGTGAGAGCAAAAAGGCTATCGAAACGGCGGTAAGATACCCCGATCAAGAGAGATAGATAAAATTAGGTGCAGGATTATCCTGCCCATGGTTAAGTTTTGGAAGACATAAAAACTACCCCAAAAACGCAACTCTACTGTGAGTAGAGTCGTCATTTTAAGGCAAAATAAAAACTTAACCATGGTTAAGTTTTTGAAAAAAGTGTTGGTAAGAGCAAAAAAGGCTGTCGAAACGGCGGTAAGATACCCCGATCAAGAGAGATAGATAAAATTAGGTGCAGGATTATCCTGCCCATGGTTAAGTTTTTAGAAAAGGGGTTGGTGAGAGCAAAAAAGGCTGTCAAAACGGCGGTGTAGTAACCCGAAACGATATAAAAATTAGGGGGGCAGGCGTTGCCTGCCCGCAAAAGGTAGATTATGAAAACGATACAATGGTTTCCCGGACACATGACGAAAGCCATGCGGGATATGGAAGCGAAACGCGATCTTTGCGACGGCGTAGTTTGCGTTCTCGACGCCCGCGCGCCGATTGCCACGGTGAACAAAAACCTCAAAAAAATATTCGGCGCGAAGCCCGTTTTATACGTGCTCAACAAGGCGGATATGGCGGACGCGACGAAGACGGACGGGTTCGTCAAGCTGTTCGAGGGTAAAGGGAAATACGTAGTGAAATGCGATTCCACCAACCCCTCTTCCAAACGCTTGCTGTTACAAAAATTGAACGAGATCACCGAAGAAAAACGCGCGCGCGCCCAAGCCAAGGGCTTGTCGCGTACCTTCCGTTTCATGGTCGCGGGAATCCCCAACACGGGCAAAAGTACGCTCGTGAATCTCATTAGCGGTCAAAAGCGCGCCAAGACGGGGGATAAAGCGGGGGTAACGCGGGACGTGCGTTGGTTGCGTTGCGGTGCGTTCGATCTCCTCGACACGCCCGGCACGATGCCACCCTCCTTCGACGATCAATACCACGCCAAGCACCTTGCGTATATCGGCAGTATCAACGACGATATTCTCGATATGGACGATATCGCGCTTGAACTTTTGGGCGAGCTTGCGGAGAAATACCCGCAATATCTTTCCGAACGCTACGCCATCACCGACTATTCGGAAAAGCTTGGAATGTACGAAGCGCTTTGCAAGCGCCGTGGTTTTATCCTGCGCGGAGGCGAGTTTGACTACGAGCGCGGGGCGAAAGCCTTGATCGACGATTTCCGCAAGGGCAGAATCGGGAAAATCACTTTGGAATCGGCGGGCGATTACGCGGATTTTGAGTTCTAAAAAGGGGAAAACGCATGAAAAAAGTTTGGAATGTAGACGAAAAATTGCAATACGAACGCGCGTTGGCGGAAAAGGGCTATCATTTTATCGCGGGCGTTGACGAAGTGGGCAGAGGTCCGCTTGCAGGCCCCGTCGTTTGCGCGGCGGTCATTATGCCCTTGGACGATCTCGTGATCGGCGTGGACGACAGCAAAAAACTCTCCGAGAAAAAGCGCGTCGCGCTTGCCGAGGAGATCAAGGCGAAGGCGCTCGCGTACGCGATCGTGGAAATCGACGAAAAGACGATCGACGAAATCAATATCTTGGAAGCGACCAAGCTCGGCATGAAACGCGCGATTGAAACGCTACAACTTACGCCCGATATCGTGCTCACCGACGGCAATATGACGATTGATATATCCATCCCGCAAAAGAGCGTGATCCACGGCGACGCGCTTTCCTATTCCATAGGCGCGGCGAGTATCGTTGCCAAGGTTTACAGGGATAATTTAATGGACGAATACGCCAAATCGTACCCCGCGTACGCTTTTGATAAGAACAAGGGTTACGGCACGGCGGTACATATCAACGCGATAAAGGAGCAAGGCTTATGCCCGATTCACCGCAGGACCTTCACAAAAAAGTTTTAGGCAAAAAGGGGGAACGGCTGGTCGTTTCCTATCTCAAAAAACAGGGCTGTAAAATCCTAAAAACCAACTATTCCACGCCGTTTGGGGAAGCGGATATTATCGTGCGCGAGGGCGACGAAATCGCGTTCGTGGAAGTGAAAACGCGCACGGGCGACGGCTACGGCGCGCCCCGCGAGGCGGTGGGCGATACCAAGCAACGCCGTTATTACCAAATCGCCAAATATTATTGGTTGCAAACGGGGGAAGAGCCAAACGCCCGTTTCGACGTGGCGGAAGTATACGCGGACGGTCGAATCGAGTATATCAAAAACGCCTTTTAGACCGCTCGACGAAAGCCTTTATCTTTCGACAAAACTTCCCTTATTTATGATAAAAATATATGTTATACTGTTCCCGAACCTTGGAGGGTTCGGGGCTTTTTTATGGTCGTTTATATCGAGTACGCGCTTTTGGAAAATTTTTTGCTCGACTTCGTACTGCTCCGTTTGGCTTTTTACGCTTCGAAAGTCGCCGTTAGCGGGAAACGGGTGTGTTTTTCCGCGCTGTTGGGCGCGATATTCGCTTTACTTTTCCCGCTTCTCGTCTTGCCCATTTGGCTGGCGGTTGCGTTAAAAATCGCCGTCGGGGCGTTGCTTTGCCTGTTGGCGTTTGGAAAAATGCGAAACGGAAAGGAGTGGGGCAGGTATGCGTTGAGCACCGTTTTTTTCTTCGCGTTTACCTTTGCGTTCGGCGGTGCGCTCACCGCGCTGTTGCCTTCCGTTCCCGCTAAGGGCTTGGTGGGGATCGGGTTCGCGCTCTTGACCCTTCTTGGCGTGCTTTTCGTGCGCAAACTCTACGAAAAACGGGCGGTAGAGCGGTTTGTTTACGCTTGTACGGTAAAAAACGGCAAAAAAAGCGCGCGCGTTTCCGCCTTTTACGACAGCGGAAACACGGCGCGCTATAAAAATAGACCCGTTTGCTTTCTTTCCCCCGATATCGCGTGGGAGCTTTGGGAAGAGGAAATGCTCGAAACGGCGGGGCAGGTATGCGACGAAATGCAAATTTCGACGCTCAACGGTACGAGAAAAACCCGTCTTTACAAAGGAAAACTCACCGTGGAAAAAGAAACGACGGTGGACGAGGTATATTTTGCCGTTTCCGCGAATATGTTATCGAGAGGATATTCGTTATTACTCCATTCTCAAATTTTTGAGGACGGGCGAAAAACGGACGAGTGAGGTAGGGCTATGAAATTTTCGGAAGTGTTACAGCTGTTTTTGCAAAGGATAAATTTTTTTGAGGCGAAACGGACGGTGGATTACGTATGCGGAAACGGCGAGGCGTTGCCGTTGCCCTTATCCTCGGAAGAGGAAAGCCGTACGCTCAAAGCGATGGAGGAGGGGGAAGAGGAAGAAAAGGAGCGGGCAAAGTCGCTTCTCATTCAACGCAATTTGCGTTTGGTCGTGTATATCGCCAAAAAATTCGACAACACGGGCGTGGACAACGACGACCTCGTTTCTATCGGCACGATCGGGCTAATCAAGGCGATCAATTCCTTCCGCGCGGATAAAAATATCAAGCTCGCCACCTACGCTTCCCGTTGCATTGAAAACGAGATTCTCATGTACCTGCGCCGAACGGCGCGCTTGAAAAGCGAGGTGTCCTTCGACGAACCGCTCAACACCGATTTCGAGGGAAACGAATTGCTCCTTTCCGACGTGCTCGGCACGCCCGCGGACAGCGTATACGGCGACGTGGAAGCCAACGCGGAAAAAGAACAGCTCAAAGAAGCGTTGAAAAAATTGAGCGAGCGCGAGCGGAAAATTATGTGCCTTCGCTTCGGTTTGGGCGGGGGCGAGGAAATGACGCAAAAGGACGTTGCCGACCTTTTGGGTATTTCCCAAAGCTACATATCCCGCTTGGAGAAAAAGATAATCGCAAGACTCAAAAAAGAAATCGCGAAAATGGATTGACAACCTTTTCGTTTGCGGTAACAATTGGATAAAAATCCCATTTTAGGGGGGGCAGGTATGCGTTGAACGCCGTTTTCCGTTGTGGAAAACGGCGTTCAACGCGTATGCGCGAAAAACAGGGTTGGAGAAATATGTAAAAAAAGTGATAAAACGGTAAAAAAAGAATAAAAATTGTTAAGGAAAACTCTTGCAATTTTCGACAAAATATGCTATGATATTATAGTGTATAATTACGCGCGCGTATTACGCGTGCACGTTGGAGGCTGTTTTTTATGACGAACGTGAAGACGCTGGACGTCGTTATCGATCTGGGGAGCGATTCGCTCAAGATTGCATACGGGTATAAAGTACCCCGTTCATCCAAAATCTTTTTGGGGAAGTTTGCGGGGGATAACTTGGATACGCAAATCGGGATTCCCGCCGTGGCGTTCCTTTCGCCCGCCACGAAGACTTGGCTGTTTGGCAACCAAGTGGAAGCGAGCGGGGAATCGGACTTTACGACGGTAGTTCGAATCAAGAGTTTGATGTCCTTGCTTGCCCGTATTCCCGATAAGGCGGTTTGGAAATCGAACGAGGAGTACTATTTCCGCAAACGCCGTTTCCCGAAATTCTACTTGCCGAAGGACAAGCAAGACATGGAGGCGTTTTCCAAAATGGAAGAAACCAACCGCACGTTCGACGGCGGGAAAACGCCCCAAGCGGTTTGCGAAGCGTTCTTCCTCTACGTGTCGTCTGTCGTTTCGCAAGGCGTTCGGGAGCTTAGCGAGAAGAAAGAGCTTACTTTCGGCGAGGTGCGCTATTCCGTCGTGTACCCGTCCAAGGTGGGCGTGGAGTACGTTTCCGAATTCGTGCGGATCGTGGAAAAGACCTTCCGCGCCAAGGTACATAAATCGCTTTCGTCGGTAAAGGCGTTGGGTATGTACGCGTACCACAACCGCATGGTAGCCAACGGGGAAAAATTCCTCGTGTTCGATATCGGCGAGGAATACGTATCGGTGGCAAAGGGCTGGTTCGTAAACGGACAAATGTATATCGACGGACAAGAGGGGCACAAGACCCCCGCCGAGCTTGGCGGTACGAAGATCGACGAGGCAATGCGCGATTACTTGGAAACGAGCATTATCGATCGGGAAACTTTCGTAACGCCCTCGTACGGGCAAACGGGGCATATCAACGAGGGGTGCATGGACTCGAAAAAGTACCAGCTCCTCAAAGACCTCAAAAGCGCAAAGCGAATTTTGAGCAGTCCGATTAGCGACGACGAGCTGTACGAAAAGGGCGTGCCGTTGCTCATTTGCCGAGATACCTACGTGCAACGCTTTTTCACGAAGAAAGAGCTTACGCAATGTATCGGGATTCTCGATAGCGAAAAGCGGGGCGCGGCTTGGGATCTTGCAAAATACATAGACGAAGAAGTGAGCGAGCGTATCAACGACGACGTGAAAAAGGTGTTTATCGCGGGCGGGGTTATCGAAACTTACTCTCTCGACACCTTTATCAAATCGCTCCTCAAAAAGAGCAATCCGCAAAAGGCGGTGCTCACCTTCGACGACGAGCAGGGCGAAGACGAAGACGGCGCGTTGAAGATTTACGCCAACGAAAGTAGCGTGTACGCCGCGGTGCTCGGCTGTTCGGTCGTTGCCGTGGATAACTTGGAAATCAAGACGGTGCTTTCCCTCTCCTACGGTACTTGGGCGTACGTGGGCGGAACGGAACCGAAGGTGTTCTCGCAATTCGCGAACAAGGGGCAAGAGCTCAACGCGAACAAGCCTACCAAGTTCTACAACGCGAGTACCTATTCCTATCAAGTCATACCGCACACCGACAGGGAAACGCGGTTCGAGGGGATAGAGGAAGACGAAATTTTCTCCACGATCGTCACGAAAGAGGATATTCTCGCGGGCAGAGAGAGCGGGAAGACGGTGACGGCGGGGGGCAAGACCTGTCGCATAGAGTACAAGCTCGACGGCGCGGGCAAACGCCACCTGTCGGTGGGGAACGAGAAATCGTCCTACCGTATCGCGGCGGAGCAAATTTTCAAGCTCAAATCGGTGGTAAAGAGCGATATTTGGTTCTATCACAACGGACGCAGGGTACGGCTTCGCAAATGTATATACGATACGGCGGGCAAGCGGGAAGTACACTTTAAGGAAGGGATCGTGGTAGACCCGTCGGGCGTCGCCGAACCGATCGTAGAGAACGTGTCCGATTCGTTCAACGTAACGATTACCTATTGGGACGAACGGTACAAACGGTTTAGCACGCTGGCTTCGGATACGAAAACGGTAAACGTGCAGGAAATTAAATTGGACTTCAAGGACAAAAAGACGATCGTCGTTGAAAGCAATCAGGATTAAGAGGGCAAAAGGCTATGGAAGAAAAACAGTTAAAACGCATAAAATTCAACGCGAACGCTTTCCAAAAGGACAGCGAGCGCACCAACTTACAGGGCAACGAACGCTTTACCGCCGACGTACAGCGTTGGAATTCGTTCGTAGACCCGCTCGATCGCTACGACTCGTTCGCGGAGCTTCTTATCGACGCAAGCCTTTATTGCGAGCGGGAATTTGAAACGGAGGACGGCGAGTCTATTTGTTACGGGATTCCCCGTCAATCGTTCCACGAAACGGACGACGAGGTGATTTTCAAGCACCAAAAGGAATCGGCGGGGCAATTTTTGAAAAAGCTTCGCGGTTTTGGATTGCTTGCCGACGTCGTGGGTAGCGGTAAGACCTTCGAGGCGGGTATCGTATTGAGCGAGCTTGCCGTGCGCGGGCTTATCTCGTCCATGCTTTTGATCGTGCCCGAACAGGTGTACGGTTCTTGGATCTACACGATTGAAAAATGCTTCGGGCTTGGGAAATGGAACGGGGAAAAGGTGGTGCAAAACCCCAAAGAACCCGTTACGCTCAAACCGATCGGAAACAAGCTTGACCCCCGTCATTTCTTGCACGGGGAAAACGGCGATTTCGACCATCCCAAATACCCCATGATCGTCAAAATGGAAGACTTCGTACAATGGGACGTAAGCTCGGTGAAGAACAAGCTCTTTGACGTGGTCGTCGTGGACGAAGCGCACCACCTCAACGTGGACAAGGGCAAGGACGCGAAAGCCATGGAGATTTTGTCCGAGCTTATGAAGACGAAGAAAGCGGCGAACATGACCTACTGTTTGCTCCTTTCGGCAACCCCGCACGCGGGCAATCTTGCCGATATGTTCCGTCTTTGGTACTTCATTCGTTGTAAGGGGGGCGAACCCGCCGATTTCAGAGAGGGCGTTTCCCACTCGGTAGCGTTCGAAGAAGAGCGGGAGTTCTACCTCAAAAACATTTGCCGTGGCGCGACGACGATTATGGACTTCGTGCGCAAGGAAAAAATCGCACTCATTCGCGGTGGCGACGCCATCTTTTGCAAGGCGTTCCGCGATTACTTCGAAAAGACCTATCCCGACGACGACTTCGAGAGCTTGGACGCAAAGAGAAAGAACGAAGTGCTTGATGTCTTCCTCGGCGAGTACTTGCAGGGCAGAAAGAACACCGACCCCGGCACGGTGAAAAATTATATTCTTAAATTTTACAGCGAAAGCTACAACTCCACGGTTGCGCCCTTCCGTAAAAAGTTCGAGGAATACCTCGCGGAACGGGGTTGCGCGCAAGACTTCGATTACTACTACGAGGGGTTGAAAGACAAATACATCAACGACTTCTTCGACGGCGAGCCGGAAATACAGGAAAAGATCAAGGAAATGATCGCGGAAGCGTACCACCACGGCGTACTCCGTTCCATCATGATCCGTCAACCGCAGGCGTGCGTTGCCAAGCCTGCGTCGAGAAAGAAGGTCGTCAATTTGATGTTCTTTAAGACGGATAAACCGCAGGAAAAAATGATCGAGATCGAGGGCGTCGTGGACGGCGAAAAGGCGCGCATTGAAATGGATCTCGAAACGGTGGATTTCATGAACGGCGGACTCGTGGTCACGCCGTACAGAAAGGGCAAACCCGTCACCGACGTTTTGGGCAGAGAGCTTTGCTATTCCGTGCCCAAGTACGTGGAGTACGCGCAAAAGAAAGTGGAAGTGGAAGAGTACGAAAACCTCTACGAACAGTTCGTACAAAACTACCTCACGGCGTTCGGGCTGAGCGATATGGACAGCATTTGCGACGAAAGCAAGGCGAATTTCCCCTACCGCTTCCATAGAAAAGGTTCGGTGGGCTTCTACGCTTCGCAAATCCGTATGCAACCGATCGAAGAGGAAAAGGGCAGAGAAGTGGAATCGGGCGTGCGCTATTGCTTCCAGCCCGTATACGGCGAGCAAAACGAGTTCCAATACAAAATGGATAAGCTCCGCCAAATCCTCCGTCAACACGAAAACTCGCGCGTGATCGTATTCTTCGACTACGAAGTGGGCGACGAGGACAACCTTACGATGCCCGTGTACGACACGCTGAAAAACTCGTCCGAGTTCGGCGGGCGCGTGATCGATATCGACCAAATTTCGAGCGACACCAAGCTCGAACAGCTGTTCAACGAAAAGCGCAACGCGGTGCTCGTCGTTACGGACAGACATTTGACGGAAGGCGCGAACTTGCAAACTTGCAGTATTATCGTCAACTTCCAAATCACCCCCAACCCCTTGGATATGCAACAGCGTATCGGGCGTGTATTCCGTCTTGGACAGGACAGCGACATTATCATTTATTCGCTCGCGGATATGTATAAGCTCGAAGGCTACGTGCTCACCTACTTCACCCGTATCGGGCTTATGAGTAGCGACACGGGCGACGCGGAAATCCTCGCGGGCTGTAACAACGACAACATGGTTACGATCCGCTGTCCCAAGCAAGGTTGCGGGAACATCAAGCTCATTTCGAGGGAAGACCTCGAAGGGAGCGGGGAAATCGAGTGCGAAATGTGCGCGGAAAAGAACGAGCGCACGGTCATGGAAGAAATCGCGGCGCGCGATATCAAGTGCGACTCGAAAGCGTGCGGAAAGGTATTCACCCGTTCGTCCAAGCGCGAGGATAGCTCGTATATGTGTATCACGAAAAAGGGTATCATGTGCAACGACGGCGTGAAGGGCAAGCGCGTGTATTATTGTCCGAAGATTTGCGCCCTCGCGCATTGCGAGCGGTTCACCAAATCGGACGGGGATATGTACGGGAAGTGTAAAGCGCTTGAAATTTACCGTCGCTTGAAGAACCCCACCAGCCCCGATATCAAGGCGGCGTGCGCAAGCTGTTCGTACCGCGATATCTGTAAGCGCAGGGGTTGTATTATCGGCGAAGGACCGGAAGCAATTTCGGCGTGCGCGAAGTGTAAATACGGTTCGTGTAAACCCAAGCCCCATTCGATCGAATTCGACGGGAAGTGGGAAGCGACCTGCCCCGCGTGCGGAAAGGGTAGACTCAAACCCGTCAAGAGCAACACCTTCGAATCGTACATTCGTTCGTTGTACGAGTACAAGATGGACGGCGGTGTGAAGTTCTGCGAAAACTTCCAAAAGGAAATCGGCAAGGTTATCGATATTCAAGACATTTTGCGTTCGGATAATTTGAGAACGGACGATTGAGGTGAAAAGACGGTATGGAAATTTTAATCGGTACGAAATATAAAACGGAATTTGAAAGCGCGTTCAGACTCATTCTCGATTGTCCCACCTTTGCGGACAACGGGTATAAGGTGAGCGGGGATATCGACCGCATCGGTAGTTTCGGCGTGGATCTTTTCATTCGCGACGGAAAGAACGAGTACGCGTACGATCCCTCCATTCCCAACGCACAGTTTAAGGACGACGAGGACGACGAAACGAGCGACGAAATCGGTTTCGAGCTTGCGGGCGCGAGCTGGTTTAGAGGGGTGCGCGGAGGCAAATCCGCCGACAGCGCGGACGCGCATTGGATGCAGTTTATCGAAAAGGCGGCGACCCTTTATCACAAGAAATATTCCATCGTGGAATATAAACAGCAAAAAAAGGAATTGATGGGGCGCGAGGAAGCGTTCTCCACCGCGCAAAAATTGGTGAAATTCCTTTGGCCGGATATCGTGCTTCGCCCGAAAGACTTAATGAAAGTCACGGACGAGGACGTTTTGAAAGAAGAAGCGGAAGACATTTACGGGTTATCCCTCCGCCTTGCGCTCAACGGCGGTACGGGGCAATCGGAACGCGTGTTGGGTAAGGTATACTTCCGCGGTAGATTTATCAAACACGAACGGCGGATCGAGCTCGTACCCCTCTTAAAGCGAGAGGCGAGCGCGATTGACAAGACGCTGAGCAACTTCCGCGACGAGGAGGACGGCGAACAAGAACCGTTCGTGTCCGACGATTCGCGCGTGGAAATGTTGACGAACAACGCCCTCAACGCGCTTGAAAAACTGATTGAAAGCTCGGGTGACGAAGGGTTCGTGGACAGCTTGTTGCTCGACGAAAAGCGCGATCAGCCGATCGTAGATACCATGCTCGAATTGACGGCGCACAAGGAATGTGAGCTTCAATGCGACGAGTTGAAAGTGCTCGGGATCTCCCACGTACAATGGGACGCGAGCGTGTTCGATTGCATGATCAACGGCGCGAAGAAATTGCGCTTTATCTTCGGCTTGAACAATACGCTCACCGTGAAGTGCTTAAACTGCGCCGACTCGACGAGCTTTATCGTCAAGGACAACGCGCTCATGCTCGTGGCGGGCAAACCGCACGAAGCGACCTCGTTGCCCCTGCGCAACGTCAAGGACGACAACCTCGGTTTCTCGACGGCGGAAATCGCGACGATCAAGGCGCGCGGGGCGCATAAGACCCACCTTAAAACGGTGGTTTGTCAAAACCTTCGCGGTGCGGAAACGTGCAAATGCGTGCGCTGTCAATCGCAACTTTTCACCGTGCCTTCCGCGGACAAGACGAAGCCGGGCAAGCAATACTGCAAAGATTGCCGTTATCCCGAAATCGTGTACTTCGATCCGATCAACGAGGAAGAGGTGCAAACCACGCAAATGCGGTTCTCCGTCAACGATTTGCGTATGATAAAGGCGGACGCGCTCATGCGCGAATGTTCCTGTTGCGGGCGCAACTTCTCGGTGCGTAGCGCGAAGAAAGAGGACGATAGAACGCTTTGCCCGCTGTGCGAATTGACGGACGCGGTGGCAAACAAGACGGACGAACTTTCCCCCGAGGAAAAGGAAGAAGCGAAGAAGCTGTATAAGCAGTACGCGCAAATCCTGTCCGTTTGGAAGCGCGCGTTCTCCGCGTTCAAAACCAAATATTGCTTCGAGGACGAACGGTTGATCGTGTTCGTCGTGGGCAAGAAACAGTATCGCTTCGATAAGCTCGGTATCACCGAACACGGTTATATCGACACGGCGAAGAGAAAGAACCGCAATTTCTATTGATCGTAAAACGGAGAAATGCCAACTATGAGTAATGAAATGAATAACAATCTCGTAAAGCTTACGCAAGGCAGGATCAAAAGCCCGAAAGGGTTGGTGATCGTGACGGCAATCGTCGCGCTCCTTTGTAACCTTGCCGTTATCGTATCCCTCGTTTTGGGCGGATACGCTATGCAATACTACTTCATGCCGGTCGGTTTGGTAGTGGCGGACGTGCTTTTCCTTATCGCGTCGATCGCCTCGAACTACCGTTTCCGCTACGCGGTTTCCTTGCCCGTGCTGTATATCCTCGTCACGGTGGCGCTTTCCGCGCTCGTGGTGGTGACGGAAGGGAACAGCGACTACGGTAGCGTGTTCACGGCTTGGGCGATCTACATGTTCCTCGGCGTGCACCTTGTCGCGTGCCTTGCCGTCGCGCTCGCTTGTATGCGCGCGGCGAAAGTGGGTCGCGGGAAAGGCGTGCGCGGTTGGGCGGCGATTTGCTTTGCCCTCATGCTCGCATGCGTGGGGCTGTACGGTACGTTCGTGTACGGCTACGGCTGGTTCGGTCAAGGCGTGGCGGGTAAGCAAAGAACGCTTATCTACGAATTGAACGAGAACGGCGAATACACCGTTTCGGGCGTGCTGGAAGGCAGGGGCGACACCGTCGTGATTCCGCAGGAATTTAACGACAAAGCGGTTACCGCGGTGAATTGCGACCTCTTTACGGACAACCTTATCGAAAATATCTACTTCGAGGCGGAAAAACTGCCCGAACTTACGAACGAGCTTGCGCTTTACGAACGGCAGGATCGGAAGATTTTCGTACGCGATATCCAAACCTTCCGCGAAAGCTTTTTCCGTAAAGCGGTGGAACGCGAGAATGAGAATTACTTAAAAATCGCCGAGCTTTCCACGGCGTCGAACTTGCCCGAGGGCAGAGTGTTCGTAAGCTTCACTTACGACTACGCCGATCTTATGGGGATCGGCGGGAACGGCGTGCCCGGTATGTACTTGAACGAGGGCGAAACGCTCGAACTTGGCTTTGATTACGTACAACACTCCAACGCAAGCGACGGGGCGGATTTGCATTGGTCTTACGAGAACAACGACAAGCGTATTTTCGTGGGCGCGTTCGTGGGCGAGCAAGCGGTGCTCGGCACAGAGGTGCACGAATCGATGGAAAATATCCGCATGATCTTCGAGCCGTTGTATAAGGTGTTCGTACAACAAGACAACGACGGCGTGTACGAGGTGAGCGACGGTTTCAAGTACAACGGTACGGATTCGCGCGTACTCGTGAAATCCGATTTCAACGCTTGGATTTCCACCTACCAAACGCGCGACGGTTTCGATTTGAAATGGGAATACGAAGCGGACGGCGAAAGAGAAGAATTTACCGATTTGGAAGAAGTGCTTTCGGACGGTATGAAGATATATCCCGTATGGACGATGCAAAACCCCGCGATCACCGCGCTTCAAACGGGCGTGGCTTCGCACGGTACTTCCGAGTACCAAGACGGCGCGACGGCGGTGTACGGGGAGAATATCTCCTTTGACGCGACGAGCGTACCCGCAAGCGACGATTTCGAATTGGTGTTCCAATGGAAAAAGGTAGACGGCGACGAAACGGCTACGGACGAGGATTGGGTGATTACCAACGCCCTTCCCTCCCATTCGGGTACTTACGAATTGACGGTAACTTCCAAGGCGAGCGATATTTCCTCGTTGACCGCGAGCGTTTCTAAAACGGCGACGGTGACGGTGAACAAGCGCGCGCTCAATATCGTTTGGAGCGACCCGAGCAATCTCGTGTACACGGCGAGCGAAAAGACCGTTTCTTGGGTAGAGAACGGCGACGACGTGATCAACGGCGACGAGATCACTTTCGAGCAAAACAGCGCGACGGTGAAAAACGCCGATACCTACGATTACACGGCTGTCCTCGCGGGCGCGTGCGCGGAACTCTATTATATAACGGAAGAAACGCTCCGTCACTCGGTAACGGTGACGAGCGCGCCTTTGACGGTAACTTGGTCGAACACTTCGCTCGTATTCAACGCGAACGAGCAACTGCCCACGGCAAACGCGACGGGGCTTGGCACGGACGGCGCGATTTCGCTTACCGTTTCGGGCAAGCAACGCAACGCGGGCGTGGACTACGAAGCGAGTGTTACGACGGAGAACACCAACTACGCGATTACCAACCCCAAGGAAAAATTCACGATCGCGCCTTACGAGGTGGACGTGGTTTGGTCGGCGCTTTCCCTCGTGTATAACGGTAAGCAACAGCAACCCACCGTGGAAGCGACGGGCTTGGAGAACGACGGGGATTTGACGAACCGTAAAGTACCCGTAACCGTCAACGAGAAATATAAGGACGTCGCGCAGGACTACGAAGTGACGGCAAAGCTCGGCAATACGAACTACGCGATCAAAGGCGCGACGGGTTCGAACCTGTTCACGATCACGAAAATGCAACTTACGATTCGCTGGTCGCTTGCCACTGAGCGCGAACTTATCTACGACGGCGCGCCTTGGACGCAAGTAGCGAGCGCGCCGACGGCAAACGGCGAAAAGGTCGTTTACGAGTACGCGTACTCGGGTACGAGCGTGAAAGGGGACTCGGCAACGGGTAGCGTTGCGCCCACCGACGCAGGCTCGTACGGCGTAAAAGTCACCCTCGCGGACGAGGATATCAATAAGAACTACGAAATCGTTGGGGGCGACTCGCTCGACTTCACGGTAGAAAAGCTCGGCGTTGCGCTCACTTGGTCGAACCCCGCCGATATGGAATACGACGGCACGGTCAAGGAAGCGAAGGTTACGGGCTTTGACTGCGCGACGGGCTTGCACGACGAAATCCGCGGTGCGCTTTCGTACAGCGGGAACGAAAACACGGACGCGGGGCATTACGAAATGAGCGTAAGCGTTTCTACCGCGTGCAACTTCACGATAGAGAGCGGAACGGCGCACGAGTACGATATTACCCCGCGCAAGATCCGTTTGACTTGGACGGACGACGCGTCGTTCGTATACGACGCGACGGCGAAGACGGTGAAAGTGGAATCGATCGACCGTCCCGTAGAGGGCGAGGCAATCACCTTCTTCTCTTACACGGGCGAAACGCAAACGAACGCGGGCGAGAGCTACGAAGCGGTTGCGACCTGTACGGACGATAACTACGAAATCGTAAACGGCGCGAGCTATTCGTGGTCGATTGCGAAAAAGCAACTCACCCTGACTTGGGCGTTGACGGACGAGCGCGCGCTCGTTTACGACGGCTTGGCTTGGGAATACGCGGTGACGGCGAACAAGATCGGCACGGAGAGCGTGACCTATACCTATCAATACGACGGCACGCGCGTTGGGGGCGAACCGTATTTGAGCGAAGACGTGCCCGTGAACGCGGGTTCGTATACGGTAACGGCGAGCCTTGCGAGCGGGAATCCCGTAAACGACAACTACCTTATTTCCACCAACGCAAGCCATACCTTCACCGTTGCGCAAAAGGAAATTTCCTTGACTTGGCAAACGCAACGCGCTTGGGTGTACGACGCGCAAACGGAGTCGATTGAAGTCGTTTCCGTGAGCGGTTTGGAAAACGGCGAGCAAATGAGCGTGCTCGAAATGAGTTATAGCGGGTATAACCAAAACCAAGGCACGCACACCATGTCCGTTTCCCTGCCCAAGAACTGTAACTACACGATCACCGACGGCACGGATAAACAAGACTTCACGATTAGCAAGTTGGAACTCTACCTCGTTTGGCAGGACGATTTGTCCTTCGTGTACGATGGGCAAATGAAGACGGTGGAACTGCAAAGCTACGGCGTGGCGGATTCGTTCACGGCGGAGATCGAAGAGCAACTTATTTACGCGGGCAACACGGGCTTGAACGCAAGCGGGGATTACGAAGCGAGCGTAAGCGTACCCGATAGCTGTAACTTCACGGTTGCAAGCGGTGCGAAGACGATCTGGGAAATCACCAAAGTACAGCTCACGCTCAACCTCGGTTTGACGGACGCAAGATCGGGCGTGTACGACGGAAAGGCGTGGGAAGTCGCGGTGCAAAGCGCGAATACCGTCGGTACGGAAAAGGTTACTTATGCGTATAACTACGGCGCAACGGGCGCGGTCGCTCCCGTGAACGCGGGTTCGTATACGGCGACGGCGAGCCTTGCAAGCGGAAATCCCGTGAATAACAACTACGAAATCGTAGACGGGGACGAGCTTTCGTTCACCGTAGCGAAACGCCAGCTTCTCGTGGAATGGAGCAACGGCTCGTACACCTTCAACGGCAAACCGCAAGGCGAAGTGCCCACGTTCGTGAACACGGTGGACGAAGTTACGCCGATTACGAAGTATACCACCGCGGACGAGCAAATGCCCGTGAACAAGGGTAGCTATACGGCGACGGTAAGCTTCGAGAACGATAACTACGAATTCTCCGACAGCGCGAACACGCAAAAGACCTTCGCGATCAACGCGCAAAGCGTCGCGGTGGTTTGGGGCGAAACGGCGTTTATCTATAACGCGAGCGCGCAAATCCCCACCGCTTCGGCAACGAGTTCGGAAGGAGTGACGATTCCCCTCACCTTGACGGGCGAACAAACGGACGCGGGCGAAAATTACGAGGCAAGCGCGAGCATGACGACGGCGGACGAGAACTACGCGCTCACCAATACGAGCGTAGAATTCGCGATCGCGAAAAAGACGCTCACGCTCACTTGGAAACAGGCGGTTACTTTCGACGGTACGGCAAAGGATTACAAACCGACGGTCAAGGGCGTTTGCACGGGCGATTCGTTGAATAGCGCGGTGCGCTTTACCTGCGACGGCGCGGACGAGAACCCCACGAACGCGAAGACGTATAGCGTGGTCGTGGAAATACTTGATTCCAACTATACCTTCGAGGGCAACGAAGATACCGCGAGCGAAAGCTTCGTGATCAACGCGCAAAGCGTCGCGGTGGTTTGGGGCAATACGACGTTCACCTACGACGGCGAAGCGCACGCGCCTACGGCGACGGCGAAGAGCAAGCAAGAAGTGAATATTCCTCTCACCGTATCGGGCGCGCAAACGAACGCGGGCGAGAACTATACCGCGACGGCGAGCATGACGGCGACGGATAGCAACTATATCTTGACGAACACGAGCAAGAGCTTTACGATTACCCCCGCGCAAAGAACGGTAGCGTGGGCGGATACGACCGTCACCTACGACGGCGAAGCGCACGCACCCGTGGCGACGATCAAGGACGTGGATAACGAAACGGTGGTGCTTAGCGTGGATAGTTCGTACACGAACGCAAGCACTTATACCGTGACCGCTTCGATCGACGATACCAACTATACGCTTACGGGCGAAAAGACCTCGTTCACGATTGAAAAGCAAAAAGTAGTGGTGGTTTGGGGCAATACGACGTTCACCTACGACGGCAAGTCGCACGCGCCTACGGCGACGGCGACGGACGCGCAGGACAGAAGCGTTACGCTGAGCGTATCGGGCGCGAAGACGAACGCGGGCACGAACTATACCGCGACGGCGAGCACGAGCGATACGAACTACGAGTTGACGAACGAAACGGTGCAGTTTACGATTAAGGAAGCGGAGCTTTCCGTAACTTGGAGCGTGAGTTCGTACACCTACGACGGTAGCGTGAAAAAGCCCACGGCGACGGCGACGGGCGTGAACGGCACGCTCACCTTGACGGTGGAAGCGACGACGGGCGGTATCAACGCGGGCAGTCATACGGCGAAAGCGGTTGCGCCCGCCAACTACAAAATCGTAGCGAACGAAACGAAGGGGTATTCGATTGCCAAGCAAAAGGTAGAAGTAGAATGGGGCAACCTGACCTTCACCTACGACGGCAAGACGCATACGCCCACGGCGACGGCGCGGGACGCGCAGGGCAGAACGGTGACGATCACCGTGACGGGCGGAGCGTCCGCGGTGGGTAGCCACACGGCGAAAGCGACGACGAGCGATAGCAACTACGAACTCACGAACGCAACCAAGTCGTTCACGATAACAAGCGCAAACGCGTAAGCAAAGAGAGGTTGAAGATATGAAAAACAAAGGCAGAAACGCAATGACGCAAGGCGCGCTTCTTACCGGTTCGATGCGGTGTCCCAATCCCGCTTGCGGTAAAGAATTCGACGAGCCGATCGAACTTTTCGACGGCAAGCTCGTTTGCCCGCATTGTGCGAAGGAACTCAACAAGCGTACTTTCGTCGTCAACGTAGACAACGACAACAAATTCCGTTTGTCGCAGACCTATTACGGAACGTATCTCGCCGAGGCGGCGCAAGGCTCGGCAACGAACAAAAAGACGGCGGAAAAGCACGAACGGTATCTTGCCAACGCGCTGTGGTTTTGTCGGGAAGCCGCGAGAAGCGGACATCCCGAAGCGCGGATCATGCTCGGTTTCTATTGGGAAATGGGGTACATGAACAAGGGTAGCGATTTGGATAGATACAAAATGGCGTGCCATTACTATTCCGACGTTTGCTACTCCGAGCAAGAAACGATGGAAGTGGAAATTCCCGAGGGCGAAGACGGGTTCGGGGAATACCAAAAGGACGGTAAGGAAAAGCTTGCCAAGCTCAAAAGGGAAGCCGCCGTGCGCCTTTTGCGTATGCTCGCGGGCGCGCCCGCGGAACTCGACGCGATCAAGCGCGGGTCGGACTATCCGTATTCCTATTTCGAGCACGCGAAAAACCTCAAACACCTCGTAGGGGATAGAGAAATGAAAAAGGCGGCGTTGCCCTCCAAAGGCTCGCACGGGGAGCTGGTGTACAAAACGCTCATGGCTTGCGCGAATCGAGAGGACCACGTACCCGTGTTTGGGTATTTCATCTTAAAGCAATCGGAGTTTATCGCGCTGTACGAGGGCGACGGCAAGGGACATTCGCTTAAAAATATCGCCACCAAGCACGGGCAAAACCTGTTTATCTATTACGCGGAAATGCAGGACGGACACGTAATGCTCGGCGAAACGTTCGCCGCCGTGTCCAACCGCGCGCTCAAATTCGATTACGAGGACGCGGAAGAGGATATTTGTCTGTATTTCTATAACAAGAAACCGCAAATTTCCAAGTCCGTTGCGAAAGTGAAAAAGCTCATTCAAAAGAGATTGTACGACTCGTTGATCGATTCGAGAAACGTGAAGAACTCCTCGGGTCTTATCGAGCTTATGAACTCGGAATCCCCTGCGGTGGAACACTTGTTCTATCCCGAGGACGTATACTTTGCGTGGCTGAAAATGAAAGCGGAGAAGAAGAAAAATCCGATCGTAGCGCTTGCTTCGTATCTGGGAAGCGAGGACGACGATGAAAAATAATTTCAAAACGGTGCTCAAAAAGGTGTTCAAATTCGACGAGGAGAAGTTGGAAGATCAAGGCACTTTCGGCTACGGCGAGGACGTCATGCAAGAGTTCGACAAAGACGATTTGATGAAAAAACTCGTCGTATTCGGCATGAACAACGGTTTTGATAAAATCAAAAAACCGATCAAAGAGCTTGCGGACATGAAAAAGAAAGTGTACGGGAACAGAAAGCTCAAACAAAGCGCGGCGGAGGATATGCTCAAAAAGTACGCCAAGATCAAACAAGAAGTGGAGAAGATTTTGCCCAAGACGGAAACGGGCTTTAAGAGCAAGGTACTCTCCTTCGTTGCGGCGGCGCGGGAAAAGGCGGAGAAGCTTTCCGACCCGCACTCGGATATGTTCGTCACGGGCTTGGATAAGGTGCTTTCGGAGAGTATCAAGAAGTTAGACGAGTTGAAAACGACGGTGGGCTACGTGTTGGACGAATCGTCGGTGGCGGCGGCAAACCACGCGAAAAAGATACTCGCGTATATCGACGAATGGAGCGATACCCGCGTGCTCGATATCGTGGAAACGGGCAAAATCAAGGAAACGAAAAAAGTAATAGAACCGCTCGTGGAAGCGAATAAAGTCGCACGCGATTGGGCGCTCATGGAAGAGGGCGTGTCGGTTGCGAACGCGCGCGCGGAACAAGAACTCGTCAAGGCGTACGATAAAGCGAGAGATCAACTCGCCGTGTTCGTGTAAGGCGAAAAGGGAGAAGATAAGACGAAATGGGTTACGAAAATCAACGGGCAAAACTTGCCGCAATCAAGGAAGAGAACGACAAGCTTATCATGGAAGCGGTCAAGCTCCTCGACGGGGCGATCGCCGCGGAAGAAAAGGTAAAGAAAAAGAAGGCGGACACCCGTCGCGAGCGCGCGTTGCTCGCTTCCTTTTCGGATAGAAAAACGCTCGTGCAGGCGTATATTAACCAGCAGGGCGAAGCGTATTTTCAAGGCAGAATCGAGAACGAGGAAAACTTCAATCGGTTCATTAAATCGTTGTTGCCGTTATTGAAGCAATACGAGGAAAAAGCAGGCGATCCGCACCTTAGCGAAGCGGAAAAAAACGAACTTCTTTCCGCCATGGAACAAAGAGCGGAAAAATGGATAAAAACAAAATCTACGGAGGGTATTATGGACGGACAACTTAAAGAACAGCTTTTGAATATGATCGACACCACTTTGGGCGATTTGAGAGATTTCAAAGACACTTCGCTTACGGTAACGAGCGAGGACAGCGAGGACGCGCGCGCACTTGCGGATAAGACGATGGCGCAACTTGAAAAGTATAAAAAACTTCTCACGGACAGCTATTATATCGATACGGACGAAAACCAAGCGCTTGCGCAAGAGGCTTGGAACTTGATTAGTCAAATCCGTACCAAGATTCCCAAAATGGCATCGAGCGCGCAGGTTGGTTTGCTTTTGAAAAAGCTCGACAAGGTTATGGTGCAAATCGGGCAAACGAAGAACAAGGGCAAGAAGATCAACTCGGCAAAAGTCAACCTCGGTCGTCTTGGTTCGGCGGAAGAAGAGGATATCAAGGCGGGCAAAGCGGACGAGCTTTCCTCGGCGATTTACGTGCTCGAAAGACTCAACGTATCCGAAGAATTTTTCGGCGTTATGGAAAAAAAGATTCAAGCGCGTTTGGATAAAATGGTAGGCGGTTACGACTTGGCGAGCGACCCCGTATATCAATCGCTCCGCAACAACGCCAACACCTGCGCGGACAAAATTAGAGAATTGCAAAAAGACCCGAAGAGAAACGAAGCGCAAATCAAAATTTACTACCGTCAATTCCAAGGCTTTAAGAAACAGCTGGAAGAATACCAAAAGAAGAAGACCGCCGAAATGGAAAAGAAAGCGAACAAATCGCTTTCCACCATCAAGTACATGGAAATTTGCGACAAGTTCCGCGCCGTTGGCGAACTGTTCACGGGCGAATCCAACGTACCCTACGCGGTGCGCGCAAGAATTATGGCTTCCTCGGGTATGAGCGATTTCGGCGAAATGTTTGAAAGATACGTCGTTGCGGCGACCATGGGCGACGAAGAAACCATGAAGGATATCGAAATCCGCTTGACGGTAATGCGCCAAAAATTCGATACCGAGCAAAAGCTCGCGGATACTTCCATTCTCGACGAGGACGATCTCAAAGACGAGGAAACGGAAGGCGACGTGGATACGGCGACGGAAGAACCGCTCGAAATCGACCTCGACGGTTTTGGTACGGAAGTGCCCGTTGCCGAACCCGTACCGCAAACCCCGCTTACGGACGGCGCGGTGGAAACCGTGAACACGGGTGCGGAAGCGGAGGACGATATCTCCGTGGACGACCTCATGGGCGAGTTGGACGGACTTTAAGCAAAACGGGAAAACGCGCGGGAACGCCTTTTGGGCGTTTCCCCGCGTTGCCCGCGGTTAGTAAAAATTCTTTTCGGCGGATTTTGCCGAAAACGGGGAACGGGAAACGGGTAGTATGACGGATATCCAGCTTTACTATTACGAAATAAAAACGGCGCTTCGTAAATGTCGCGAAGCGGAATATTCAAAGGAATCGGTGGAGTACGCGGCGGGGCTTATCAAGAAACTGCACGGACTTTTGACGGACGAAGCGAAGAAAAAAGAGCTCGTCAATCTCCTCAAATCGCTGATTGAAAAGGGGAAAGAGGCGGCGGCGCTCCGCAAGAAGAACGAGCCGGTATTGCCTCCCGCCGACGTGTCGGAGGCGTTCCCGCTGTTGCCGAACGCGGAGATCAAAACGGGGGCGTATTACAACGTTGCCGTAATCGATTCGAGCAAGCGTTACCAAGACAACGCGCTGTTGCTGTACGCGCCGTTTGCAAGCGAACTTTCCTACGGCGCGCGGTGCTACGCCAAGGAAAAGGGCATGGACTTGCGCGTAATCGATTGCGCGAAGCTCGCCACCACCTACGCTTTGACCGCCACGCAACTGCTTGCGGGGCTGTATAAGCACGCGAGTACGGCGCAAAACGAGCTTATCGTGTACGAGAACGTCGAGGGCATGAAAGTTTCCGAGAACGTGGAACAGGCGTTTTGCTACTACTTAAAGCGTATTCGTCAAGAGGGGCGCGGGGTATTCCAAATCGTGCTTTCCTCCGACGTTTCCTACGCGCTCGAACGGGTGTACCAAAGTACCATGACAAAAATGTTCCCCGATACGGACGTCGTTAATTCCTACTTAAAGGTACTCGATTGCTATTTCCTGCCCCTGCCCTCGTTTGCGTTCGTCAAGGAACGCTTGGCGGAGAAGTTTGGCTTTACGGCGACGGAAGAAACGGACAAATTTATCAAAAAGCACGGCTTGTACCTCGGTTTCGAGGGGCTGTGCGATATATTGGATAGGGGCACGGCGGACTCTTGGCAAAAGCTCGTGGAAAATTACAAGGCGGACAGCGAAGAAACGCTCAAAAAGTTCGTCGAGGGCTTCGGCGGGGAATGCACCTACGATTTCCTCGATTGGGAGTTCAAGCTCAAAGGCAAGGACAAACCGAAAATCGATATCAACGATCCGCTCTATCACCCCAAATACAAGCTCCCGCGCGATATTTACGACGACGTAATCGGCAGAGAGGATATTCGCGAAAAGCTTGAAAAAATCATGAATATGGACGGCGTACCCATGCGCGTGAAATGCGCGTGGGTCGTGGAATACGCCATGGACGGCGGGGATTCGCTCAATATCATGAACCTCGATTCCAACCAAATCAAGGAAGTCCTTGCCGACCGTTGGGACATTGCGTACAGGGCGCTCGTGCAACTTATGCGTATTCCCAACGGCGAGTTAAAAATCGATTTATCGGGCAACGAAAGCTTGGGCGTATGTTATAACGGCGGAACGCTCATTCGTCTGCACGTGCAGTATTTGAAGTTGGATTTTGAAACGATTGCACGCGGTTACGAAACGCTGTTGCACGAAGCCTTCCACGCGTTGCAACATTCTGCTCGAAACGCAAGACGGAATAACGACGCGGAGGCAATGGGGTATTATTTCGTACATTTCGGCGTTCGGGAAGAAACGCTCGAATGGGAGAAAAACAGCTCGCGTTATCACGGGGGCGACGGCACGCCGTTTGAAGATTATTACGACCAAGTGGTCGAGGCGGACGCGCGTATTTTCGCGGAAATGTGCGTGAGCGATTTTGCGAATTTCAACGTACCGAGATTGGAGTAAAGCGTTATGGACGATATTCAACTTTACTATTATGAAATCAAAGCCGCGCTTCGCAAATGCCGTGAAGCGGAGTATTCGCAAGAAACGGTGGAGCACGCGGCGGGGTTGATTCGAAAACTCTACGACCTCGTGCCCGACCCCAAGAAAAAGGCGGAGCTGAAAGAGCTTTTGAAAATGCTCGTGCAAAAGCGCAAGGAAGCGATTGCACGGGAGAAAGAGCACGGTACGGACGCGCCGATTACCGACGTTTCGCGCATTTTCCCGCTCATTAAAAACGAGGATATCCGCACGGGAATCCTCTACAACGTGACCGTGATCGAGAGCAACCGTATTTACCAAGACAACACGCTGTTGCTCTACGGACCGTTTCCAAGCGAACTTTCGTACGCGGTACGGTGCTATGCTAAGCAAGAGGGGAAGGATATCCGTTTCGTCGATTGCGAAAAGATCGCCACCGTATTTAGCGCGACCGCTTCGCAAATTTTCGCAGGGCTGTATAAACAGGCTTGCGCGGGCGGAAACGAGGTGATCGTATACGAGAAAACCGAGGGTATGGCGGGCGTGGAGAGCGTGGAAGAATCGTTCGCGTACTATCTTCGCAAGATTCGCCAAGAATGTAAAACGGCGCAACAGTTTATTCTTGCCACGGACAAGGCGTACGCGGTGGAAAAGGTGTACGCGGAAAAGGTGAAAAAGCTGTTCCCCGAACCCGACGTTTTGAACACCTACTTAAACTCCCTGTCCTCTTCTTTTATCCCGCTCGTTACCTTCCGTATGACGAAAGGGAAGATATTCCAAAAATTCTCGATTGCGGAAAAGGACGCAGAGGCGGAAGAGTTTATCAAGGCGCACGGATTATTCTTGGGCTACGAGGGCTTGGACGAGCTACTCGGCAAATCGACGGCGTGCGATTGGAAGAAGTTTTTAGAAACGCTTGAAAAACAAAGAAAACCCCTGCTCGAAGCGTTTATCGCGGGGTTCGAGGAGTGCACCTTCGACTTCCTTGATTGGGATTACAAAATCAAGCGCAAGCCCAAGCGTACGCCTACGCTCGCGCCCGACAATCCCATTTTGCACCCCGTTTACAAGCTTTCGCGCACCGAATACGACGATATTTATTGCGACGACCTCACTTGGGCGAAAGTGGAGAAGATCATGAACACGGACGGGCTGTCCTTGCGCCTTAAATGCGGTTGGGTGGTCAACTGCGCCGTGGATATTGCGTCCATGGGCATTACGGGGCTTACCCCCGAGCACGCGCAAGCGAAAATGACCGAATATTGGGAGCTTGCGTACGCCGCGCTCCAACAACTTATGAAAATCCCGCACGGAAAAATGGTGTTCGATATCGAGGAGGGGGATACCCTTCGCGGACAATGTTGCGACGGCGGACAAACCATGCGCATGAACGCCGAGTTTATCAACGCGGGCAAGCTTGATAGCTTGGGCGACGGACGGGGCACGCTGTTGCACGAAGCGTTCCACGCCTTGCAATTTTCCGCGATCGACGCTTTTCAAAACGGGGTTTTGGACAAGAGCGGATATTATCTCGTGCATTTCGATATTTATAAAGCGCACGCCGATCAATGGCGTATCAATTTCTCTCGCTATCGCGATTCGAAAAAGGATTTCAACTTATACGAGGATCAAGTGGTAGAGGCGCACGCGAGAATTTTCGCCGCCAACTGCCTTGCGGAGTTTGAGGAATTCAAACGGGAAAAACCCGAAATTATCAACGAAGTGAACGCTATGCGTTTATAATAAACAGCCAACCAAAACGAGGAGAACGGTATGGAAAAAAGAATTAGAAAACAGCTGGAAGAATGGCGCGACAGTTTCATTAACACGGCTGTAAAAAAAGGCAACAATATGCTCAATCAAGATCCCGTCAACACAGCGGCGATCCGTTTGGAAGTGAACGAGTATTTCACCTACGACAGCTTTTGGAAGATTGCCGTAGGGCAGGGTAAGGACGAGGAATACGCGCTCCGTTCCAAGGCGAGCACCGACCCCCGCTACAATCCCATTTCTTGGCGCACGGAAAAGCCGACGGCGAACCCGACCGACCCCGCGCACCTCGACGAGCTTGTTAAAGAGGGATATCAAGCGATCGTGCAAAAGGGCGAAAACCCGATCTGTATCACGTTCGGTAGAGTGAAATGGCGGGTACTTAATCCTGAAATTAAAAAGAGCGCGGGCGCGGAAGAGTTTATCAATATTTACACCCCCCTCATTCTCATTCCCATTAAAATGAACAAACGCGGGGTGAACTATTGGCTCAAACCCGTAGACGAAGACGCGATGATCAATCCCGCGTTGATTCTCAAATACGTGGAAGAGGGGTATAAACCTTTCCCCCTGCCCGCGTGCGGACAATGGATTGACGAGAATGCGTTCGATATCGTAGAATATTTCGAATCGTTGGAAGAATATTTCGCGGGGAACAGCCTTTGCTCGTTTGAAAAGGACTACGTTGCGCTCGACCTGTTCGATTACGATAGAATGTGTATGTACCGCGACGTTTCCCGTCACATGGACCAACTGCAAAAGAATAAGATTATCCGCGCGCTGTTCGGGGAAAGAATTTTCGCGCCGGGTAAGGTAATGGGCTTGGACGCGATCGATCCGAGAACGAGCTTCCCCATTCTCGATACGAACACGAGCCAAAGCAACGTCATTGAGAAATTCGTGGCGGGCGAAAGCTTTATCCTCGAAGGTCCTCCGGGTACGGGGAAAACGCAGACGATCGTGAATATGATCTCCGAAGCGATCATGCGCGAGAAAAAGGTGCTCTTCGTTTCGGGAAAAATGTCCGCGCTCAATACCGTCGTGAAGAAACTGCAAATGCAGGGCGTCAATATCGACAAGCATTGCTTGTTGATTGCGGGCGAGGGCGAAGATAAAAAGATCAGCGTTACGGAAACCTACGGCAAATTGCAAGCCTCGTACGACGCGCCCCGTCCCGTGTTCGATTACGCGGACTACGAGCAAAATATCAAAGCGCTCAAAGACGCGCGCGGGGTACTCGTGGGCTATAACGGCGAATTTTACGATTCGGACAACTCGCTCGGCTCGTCCATTTACGATATTATCGGGCGTATGCTCCTCCTCGGCTACAACGAAAACCACACGGTTGCGGTGGAGTTCGATTCCTCGTTTATCGAAAAATTGACCAAGGACGACTTGGAGGCGTACACGCAAAAGATTGCGGAAGTGGAGAAACTCCTCGTTGCCATTTTCAAGCGTTCGGGTTCGATCGAAAAGGACGTTTGGTACGGGTACAGACATTACGATATCGATTACAAAATCGAATCGGAATTGCATAACAAGTGCGCGGAAATCGGGATTCCCCTGCGCGAGATTAAGAACGTGTTCGCGAGCGTAACGGGGGGCGAAGAGGACGTGGTGGATAAGCTCGTCCGCGCCCTGCTCGATTATCCTTTGCACTCCATTCGCGCGGTCATGCAAGCGGACGTTTCGGGGGATTTGGGGTATTTGTACCTCAAAGGCTCGCTCGGCGAAGAGAAACGCGCGATCAAGGCGGAAATGCTTTGCGCGGAAGCGTACGCGGACGCGGCGAGAAGATATTATCCGCTCGTGAGCGAAGAGGCGGACTGCGACGGCGAAGAGCTGGAAAAGGCGATTGCGGTGGCGGGCGACTTCGCGGATAAAACGGTGCGCGAAGTGCGCAAGGAATTGGAAAAAATCGAGTACGTTTCCCGTTTCGCGGGCTTCCGTTTCACCGCCGATCAGGGCACGGACGACGTTTCCACCGAGGTGTTGAACGGGATCGTCACGCTCGTGGAACAGTACGCGGAAGCGGTGGAAAAGCGGGACGCTTTGCACGCGGAACTCGCTGAGAATTTCACCGAGGACGTGTTCGTCTTCGATTACAAGCCCCTGCTTGAAAAGTGCAGAACGAGCTGGGAAAAGAACCTCAAAGAGGATAAAAAACCGCTCTTCTTCGATTTGACGATTAAGAATTTGAAAAAATGCTGTAAGAACGCGGTGGGCACGGATTTCTCTCTTCGTGCAACCTACGAGCTTTTGGAAAAGCTCGATTTGTACAGCCAAAACAAAGGGGCGGTGGATGCTCTCAAAGGGGAGCTTGAAAAGTACGGTTTGGCGGAAATTTCGCAAAACCTTAGCGCGCTCAAAAACCTTTGCGGGTTCTTGCAATCGTATATCGAGGAGCGCGCGCAACACGAGCTTACCAACTTCCTCTACGAGGAAATTTCCTTCCGCGAGTATTTGAATAAGAAGGTGGAAACGCTCAAAGGCGTGGACGGCGTGGCGAAAGCGATTAAATTGAAGGTGGATATCACCGTCAAGGAGCTTGGACAGCTCGTTGCCGATTATAAGCTCGTCAAGGCGAATAACGGTAGAATCGCCAAGGACGAGGTAATCAAACTCGTGTTCCCGTCCGTGAAAAAGAACGTATGCACCGATTGGGCGAGCCTTTTGTATATGCTCGACATGATCGAGCGCGTACGCGAGGTCGTGCGCGACGAAAACCGCACCATTCAAGAGGATTTCGCGGTGTTTACGCAGGTGATCAAGGCGCTTGCGGGTAGAGAATTGCAACGGCACATCAACGCGCTTTCGGCAAAATACGAAGCGTTCTACGCGAACGAGGCGTGGTTCGATAAGGAAATTATGGGCAACGCGCACGACTGTCGATCCATGACCTATTCCGACTTTGAAAAGTGGTTCGCGGAAGTGAGCGATTTCAACCACGTGACCGAATACGTGACCTACCGTAGAAAGGTGCGTGACCTCGACAAATACGGCAGACAGTTCTTCGATTGGTACGCCAAGGCGGGCAGAAAGGAATATCCGCTTGAAAAAATGCGGGATAACTACGAGATCACCATTCTCTACGCGTACTATTCCAAACTCGTGGAAAAGAGCAAGTACGTTGCCAAATTGAGCGGAAAAGACGGGATCACGACGGTGGCGTCGGTGGTGGACGCGTACGCCAAGGCGGACTTGAAGAGTATCGATTACAACCGCCGTATTCTCGACGAAAAGCTGTACAGCAGTATCACGCGTAGCGTTTCCGCGAACGGGAATTTGCACAACTATTTGCGCGCCGTGCCTACCGGCTCGAACGCGTCCGTGCGCAGACTGTTCAAGAACAGAAGCGAATCGATTATGGAGCTTGCGCCCTGCTTGATGATGAGCGTGTACTCGGTAAGTAAGCTTCTTGAATACGAACAGTATCAATTCGACGTGCTCATCTTCGACGAGGCGAGCCAAGTTCCCGCCGAGGACGCGTTGACTTCGATTATGCGTACGAAATCGCAAATCGTAATCGCGGGCGACCCCAAACAAATGCCTGCCATTTCCTACTTCGAATCGAAGGGGAGCGGGGAGCATATGGACGCGGACGAGGTGGACGAAGAAACGGCGGATTGCGCGTCGATTATCGACTTCGTTATCCGTGCGCAAAACAGCACGATCGCTTACGAGCGGTTGGATATGCATTATAGAAGTAACCACGAGAGCTTGATCAAATACTCGAACGAGCATCCCAAGCTTTACGGCGGAAACCTCGTCACCTTCCCTTCGCCCAAGGCGCGTACGCCCGATTTCGGTCTTTGGAATTACTACGTGCCCGACGACCCCCGTTTTGCGGGCGAAACGATCGTCGGCGGTGGCGGTGAGAACGAAGCGGAAGCGAAAGTGGTCATTGATTTGATCAAGGAGCATTTTAGAAAGCACCCCGTACCCACGACGGAAGAGGAGAAAGAGAAGTATCAATCGCTCGGCGTTATCGTGTTCGGTACGAGCCAAAAGAAGCGGATTCTCGCCATGATGGAAAAGGATAAGGAAGCCGCGCCGTACGCGGGGATCAAAGATACGCATATCTTCTTTATCAACACGGCGGACGAAATTCAAGGCGACGAAATGTCGGAAATGATACTTTCGCTCACCTACGGTCGCGACCCGTTCGGGAAGATTTCCCAATCTTGGGGACATCTCAACCAGCTCCCCGTCGCGCTGTATAAATTCAACGTTGCCGTAACGCGTGCAAGGGATAATTTGAAGTTCGTGCACTCGGTAAAGGCGGGCGACGTGACGAACGGCAATTTGAGCTACGTGGGCGAGTATTTGTCGCAGTTTGAGGAATTTGCCAAGGGGCAGTTCCTTAGCCACAACGAATACAACACGAAATTCGTGGAGGCGATCGGTCGCATTTGCGAAGAGGTGGTCGGGAAAGACCGCGTAGTGTACAACTACGGCGAAAGCCCCCGTTCCTACCGCGTGCCCATTAGTATCCTTTCCGCCGACGGACAGGGGATCGTCATGGGCGTTATGTGCGAAGTCAACCGCGGAACGGAAAAGAAGAGCGGTATGGGCGCGTCGGGCGGACAAGGCTTCTCCGTGCGCGAATATTCGAGAACCTGTAAATCCATTTTGCAGGCGCACGATTGGTCGAACTTGTACGAAACTTACGCGATTCAATGGATTCGCAACTACGCCGTAGAGAAGAAGAATCTTATCGAGCGTTTGAAACAGGTTAAATAAAAAAAATATATATATAAAAAGGAGATAACTACAATGAGCAGAAGCGAACAAATGAAAGGTGTGGACGAATACGGCATCGACGAGGGCGTGGAACAGGCGAAACAAAAGGTTGCCGCCAAGAAGATGATGGAAGAGGTGAAGGTCACGAGAAAGAGATCGGAACTTCAAATGAAAAAAGAATACGCGCGCTATAAAGCCGCGCTCGAAAAGGGCGATTACAAAATGGCGAACGACGCGTTGAAAATGTGGCAGTTTATCTATAAAATGAACGAACTTGCCGACCGCTTTATCGTCATGCTCGAACGCGTGCAAACGATTCAAGACCTTTTCAATATCCTGCAAGGCACTTGCGAGGTGTTCTCGCAAATCATGAAACTCGACAACAACCTCGTGTTCAAGGATTTGAAAAAGAACATTAAGATTTTCAAGAGAAAGTTGAAACAGTACGAACAACAAATGGACGAGGTTATCAACTTTATCGATACGATTTTCGACGAGCCCGTCAACCCGATCGTGAAATTCTTCCGCAAGCTGTTCGGCAAGAAAGAACCCTCGCAAGAGGAAATTTTCAAAGCCAACCAACAAAAATACGCGGCGGCGCTTTCCACTTACGAATCGAACATGGGCGAGGAGAGCACGACGAGCGGTGCGGCAAGCGCGCCTACGGGCACGGGTGCGCCCGCGCCTGCGCCTTCCAATAACTCGGGTATGCCCGACGGTATCTAAGGAGAGGTTTTCGTTATGGCAAAAAGTCAAGTAGAACTCGAACAAGAGTATAGCGCGAATACCGCGCTGTATAAAACGACGAAAGAAAAGGCGGAGAAGGACGAGAAACAACGCTTGGAAGCGAGAAAACTCGCCCAGCGCGGTATCGGTCTTGCGTTACAGCTTCGCCGTACCTACGAGGACATGAGCAAGGACAACCCCACCTTTAAGGAAAAGGCGCAGTGGTGTCAAAACCAAGTTTCCCGCTGGGAAGAGGAACTTTCCAAACTTGGCTCGTCCATGAGCGGGATTCCCTCCACCACCTTCGACGATATCGCGGGTTTGGAGGACGTGAAAATCACGATCAAGAACTATTTGTTCGCGCTCAAAAACCCCGAGGTTGCCAAACGGTATAATATTAGCACCAACGTGGGTATGCTTATGTACGGACCTCCGGGCACGGGTAAAACGCTCGTGGCAAAGGCGATCGCGCACGAGCTTGGCGTGCGGTTCTTCGTCATTACGCCGTCCACCATTTTCGGTTCGTACGTGGGTGAGTCGGAAAGAAATATCCGCGACATTTTCTCCGAGCTTCGCGCTTGCGAGGACGGCGCGGTGCTTCTCGTGGACGAATGTGAAAGTATTTTTGCCAAGCGTACGGGGGATTCCAACCGCGCGGCGATCGGCGTTGCCAACCAACTTTTGCAAGAAATGAACGGCGCGAACGACGGTGGCGGGGAAAAGCGTATCATTCTCGGCGCGACCAACTGCCCCGAAAATATCGACGAAGCGTACCTTCGTTATAAGCGTTTCTCCTTGCAATTCCTTATCGGTATGCCCAACGCGGAAGCGAGAAAAAAGGTTATCGATATCGGCTTGAAGAAATTGCCGTACGACGAAATGGTGCGCGACGAAATGATTCGCGTGCTCGACGAATCGTACACCTGCGCCGATATTAGCGGTATTATCGAACAATGCGCGTATAAGGCGATGGAAGAATACCGCGCCAACTACGAAATGACGAACGGTAAGGCGCAACCCGTGAATATCGGGGTGAAGCATTTCCGCGAGGTTATGTCCACTTTCTCCAAGAGCGTAACGCCCGAAATGGTGGAAAGATACTTAAAATTCCGCGACGAAAGAAGAAACGGCGGTTCGTAAAACGACCCGTGGCGCGGAGCTTTGCAACACGCAAAGCTCCGCGCTTTTTTCGTGAAAAAAATTATGACAAAATATTGAAAAAGGTGGTAAAACGCTTGACAATGGGGGGGGGGGGTGCGGTATAATGAATATGTATAGGGATATTGCGCCCTATCGGTTTTGCACGGGCGGAAAAGCCCAAAAGTAAACGAAAAATAGGAAATAAATTTTTTAAGGAGCATTTAGCATGAAGGCAAAGAGTAAAATCATTCTTACTTCGGTGGCAACGATTGCGCTGAGCGCAGGTCTTGCCGTGGGCGGAACGTTCGCCTTGTTTACGAGCGAAGACCAAGTAAATATCGCCGTTACCGCAGGTAAAGTGAAAGTGGACGCGGAAATCGCGAACTTGAAGTTGTATTCGGCGAAAGCGGCGACCGCTTCGGACGCAGGCGCGTTCCAAGACGAAAACGACGCGTGGTACGTATACGATTATCAAGGCGATAACGCGCAAAACTTCTCCATGGGCGGTTCGGCGAGTGTGACGGGCGGTACGCTTACCCTCACCAACGCGATCCCCGGGGATAAAGTGGAGTTCGATATCACGATCGACAATCAAAGCAACGTAGGCATTTTGTACAGAACGGTGGTTACTTGCGAAGAGGGTCAATTCTTGTATAACGCGCTTGACTTCGGTTCGGGCGTGGACTACAACGACTACAAATATTATAAGACCGCATGGACTTCCATTGATGCGAACGCGAGCATTACGACCGTACCTTTCTCGGTTGCACTTCCCATGACGCTTGGCAACGCATACCAAGAACAAGGCTGTAAGATCAGCTTCAAGGTAGAAGCGGTACAAGGCAACGCGACCGTAACGGAAGGACCTGAATTTGAAGCAATGGTATTCTCCAACGGCGTAGAGCTTGAAAAGAACGACAACGCGGACAACAGCTACAAATTGGAAAGCGCGTTTGCTGGTGAAAACGCTACGGCGGAAAACGTGAGCGTAAACGTTCCCACGGGCGCGACGGTTACGTGGAAGACGGGCGCGGGCATTGGCTCTACCTCGTTCAACGAAAATAACCCCAACCTTAAAGAAGTAAATATTCAAGGTAGCGGTTGGGATTCCACGTTCGAAGCGACGGGCTCGGGCGTTGGGTCTATCAGCTCGGGTGAGGACGCTTGGACGACGATTAAGGATATTACCGTGAAAGATAGCTCCGTTTCCTATGCGGAAGGTAGCTGGGAATATGGTTATCTCGAATTTGCTGGCAAGCTCCGTTGCGTAAACGTTAACTTCGTAAACGCGATTATGTTCGAAGGCGAAGAAGCGGAATTTATAGATTGTACGTTCAATTCGAATATGACCAAAGAATACGCGGTTTGGGTGGCAAACGGCAAAGCTACGTTTACCAACTGTACGTTTACCGGTCCTCGCGGTTTGAAAACGCACGAGGCTTACGGTAGTGAAGTGGAATCGATCGTCGTTGACGGTTGCTCTTTCGTGGATATTAGCGAAAAGCCCGGTATGGCAATCGGTACGGTGAACGCCGCTACGAGCATTACGATTAAGAACAGCGAATTTATTTCGGTACAAGCGGGCGACCAAAGTTTGTACGCTTACGAAACGGATACCGACGTGAACACGTTCAGCTTCGTTTTCGAAAATAACGACACTCTTCAAGCAAATGCGACGAACGTAACGACGATCGGCACGAAAGAAGAATTGTTTGCGTTTGCGAAAGACGTAAACGAGAACGGCAATAGCTATTCGGGTAAGTACGTTAAATTGACTGCGGATATCGATTTGAATAACGAGGAGTGGACTCCTATCGGGCAAACGGGCGGTTCTAATGCAAACACGTACTTCCAGGGCACGTTCGACGGTTGCGGGTACACCATTTCTAACTTGAAGATTACACAAGCGGACGAAGGTCCGTATTATGCGACGGGGCTTTTTGGTTTCATCGACGCTGCGGATGGTGATATAAAAAATCTTATCGTTGATACGGCGACGATTAAAGGACATCACTATACGGGTGTTATCGTGGGTTATCTTACGGGTAAGATTACGAGCTGTACCGTTAAGAATGCCCATATAGTTAGCACGCACGCAAATAACGATGCTTGCGGTGACAAGTCGGGTGTTATCGTGGGCTATGTAAACGGTGGAACGGTTACGAGCAATAAAGCGGTAGACTGCACGGTTAAGGGCGGTCGTGACGCAGGTCAAATTGCGGGCGCGGCAAAGACGACGCAGGTATACGGCAACACGGCTTCGAACGTTACCGTTTCGGCTACGGGCGATTGCCCGGAAGAGGCGAATATCCGCAACGCGGAAATCGGTCGCTTGCTTTAATAAAACGAATCAAGCGGGAGGACGGCGAACAGCCGTCCTTCTTTTTTGCGCTTTGCGCGCGGGAAAAGGCGTTGCGCCGTGCTTTGTGTGGGAAAAGTTTTTGACGGCGCGCGCAAAATTGTATTTTTTTCCACAAAAATTTTATAAAAAGCGTTTAACCGTCTTTTCGGCGGGTTACATATAACTGTAAGAAAAATGCGTGGCGGGTTTTGCCACAAGGAATAAGGAGAGTAATTATTATGGCTGGAAAAGTTATCGGTATCGACCTCGGTACTACCAACTCGTGCGTAGCGGTTATGGAAGGCGGTGAGCCCGTCGTTATTGCGAACGCGGAAGGCGGGAGAACGACCCCCTCCGTCGTATCCTTCCAAAAGGACGGATCGCGCGTCGTAGGGCAAGCGGCAAAGCGTCAAGCGGTTGCCAACCCCGACAAAACGGTGATTTCCATTAAACGGCACATGGGTTCGGATTATAAAGTAAAAATCGACGACAAGGACTATTCCCCGCAGGAAATTTCCGCAATGACGCTTGCGAAGCTCAAAGCGGACGCGGAAGCGTATTTGGGTCAAAAAATCACGGAAGCGGTTATCACCTGCCCCGCGTATTTCTCCGACTCGCAACGCCAAGCGACCAAGGACGCGGGCAAAATCGCGGGGCTTAACGTGCTCCGTATTATCAACGAGCCTACGGCGGCTGCGCTTGCGTACGGCTTGGACAAGGACAAGGGCGGTAAGGTCATGATTTACGACCTTGGCGGCGGTACGTTCGACGTATCCATTTTGGAAATTTCCGACGGCGTATTCGAAGTTTTGGCGACGAACGGCGATACCAAGCTCGGCGGTGACGATTGGGATAACAAGATTATCCAATACCTCGTGGACGAGTTTAGAAAAGACAAGGGTATCGACCTTTCCAAGGACAAAATGGCAATGCAACGCTTGAAGGAAGCGGCGGAAAAGGCGAAGATCGAGCTTTCGGGTATGTCTTCGACCAACGTGAACCTGCCTTTCATTTCCATGAGCGCGGAAGGCCCTCAACACCTCGACATCACCATTACCAAGCAAAAATTCGAGGCTATGACGGCGGACCTGCTTGAAAGAACGGTTGCGCCCATGCGCGCGGCTATGAAGGACGCGGGGCTTTCGTACAGCGATATCGACAAGGTTATCCTCGTCGGCGGTTCGACGCGTATGCCCGCGGTCGTTGCCAAGGTTAAGGAAGTAACGGGCAAAGAACCGTTCAAGGGTATCAACCCCGACGAATGCGTAGCCATCGGCGCGGCGGTACAGGGCGGTGTATTGACGGGCGAAGTGAAGGACGTGCTCCTTCTCGACGTTACCCCGCTTTCCCTCGGTATTGAAACGCTCGGCGGTGTGTTCACCCGTATTATCGATAGAAACACCACCATTCCCGTAAAGAAGAGCCAAATCTTCTCGACGGCGGCGGACAATCAAACGAGCGTGGATATCCACGTATTGCAAGGCGAACGCGAGTTCTGCCGTGACAATAAAACGCTCGGCAACTTCATGCTTTCGGGGATTGCACCCGCTCCCCGCGGTATACCGCAAATCGAAGTTACCTTCGATATCGACGCGAACGGTATCGTGCACGTAACCGCGCAAGACAAGGGTACGGGCAAATCGACGGACATCACCATTACTTCGTCCACCAACCTTTCCGAAGAGGAAATCGATAAGGCGGTCAAGGAAGCGGAGCAGTTCGCGGAAGAGGACAAGAAGCGTAAAGAAAAGGTGGAGAATAAGAACAAGCTCGACGGCATGATCTTCTCCGTGGAACAAACGATGAAAGACGCGGGCGACAAGCTCGACGACGCGGATAAGGCGACCTTGCAAGGTGCGATTGACGAGGCGAAAAAGGCTTTGGAAACGGACGACGACGAAAAGATCAAGGCGGCGTACGACAAGCTTATGCAGGATATCCAACCCGTCGTGGCGAAGTTGTACCAAGCGAACGGCGGTCCTGCGCCCGAGGGCGGTGCGGACGGCGGTGACACCGAGTTCCACCAGTAAGCGATCTCAAAAATCAATCGGGTTTGGCGGTTTTCCGTCAAACCCGTAAAGACTTTTCAAGGATATAGAAATGGCAGAAAAGAAGAATTATTACGAAATACTCGGCGTTGACAAAAAGGCAACGCCCGAGGAAATCAAATCGGCGTACAGAAAACTCGCCATGAAATACCACCCCGACAGAAACCAAGGCGACGAGGTGGCGGCGGAAAAGTTCAAGGAAGTGAACGAGGCGCACGAAACGCTCTCCGACCCCGATAAACGCGCGGCGTACGACTACGAACTCGAACACCCCGGCATGAGCGGGTTCGGCGGGTTCGGCGGAGGAGGCGGTTTCCAAGGCGGCGGTTTTGAAGATATTTCCGATATTTTCAGTAGCTTTTTCGGCGGTGGCTTCGGTGGCGGTAGCGCGAGAAGCGCGCGCTCGGAAGTGGGCGAGGATATTCAAAGGGAAATGTCGCTCTCGTTCATGGACGCGGCGAAGGGCTGTAAAAAGACCTTCTCCTATACCCGTAACGAGCCTTGCGGGGCTTGTCGAGGTACGGGCGCGAAGAACGGTACGGAATACTCCACCTGCTCCCGCTGTCAAGGTAAGGGCGTGATTCAACAGGTGCAAAACACCATGTTTGGGCGCACCATTCGTCAAACCGTTTGTCCCGATTGCGGAGGCGACGGCAGGTCGATTCGCGAAAAATGCCCCGACTGTAAGGGTAAGGGATATCAACGCGGGGAAACGACGGTTACGATCGATATTCCCGCGGGCGTGAACACGAACAGCTACATGAAGAAAAAGGGCTACGGACAGGCGGCGCGAGGCGGCGGTACGCCCGGCGATTTGATTATCGTCTTCCGCGTAGAACCGCATAAAATCTTCGTGCGCGACGGGTTCGATTTGAAAATGGATTTGCCCGTTTCCTTTAAGACGGCGGCGCTCGGCGGTACGGTGAAAGTACCGACCGTGGACGATACTTTCGACTTTACCGTGCCCGAGGGCACGCAAAGCGGGCAGGTGTTCACTATTCGCGGAAAGGGTATTCGCTCCGCGAGAAACGGCACGGGGAACTTGATTCTCCGCGTAATCGTGGAAGTACCCACCAAGCTCTCGCGCGACCAGCGCAAAAAAATCGAAAAAATGGACGACGAGCTGGAACTCAAACAGCAGGAAAAAATGCGCAAGTACTCGGATAACCTCGAAGCGTTGTACGGGGAAAAACCGTATGAAAAACGCAAATAAACGCATACCTGCCTATCACCTATAACAAAATAAATGCTCTGCGGTGAAAACCGCGGGGCATTTATGCTTTTATGGCGTGCAAAACAGTTGACAAAAAGGGCGTAGACATGGTAGAATGGTTATAATAACTATATACGAAAGAGGAGAGAAAATGTTTCGTAGATTCAAAGAAAGAATGAGTATCCAGCTTTCCAAAAACCCCGGGCGCGTCGTACTCGTCGTCATTTTGCTTTTGAACGTAGTGTTCATTTTGCTGTCGGCGCTTGCGATTTCCGCGCTGTCCGTCGGGGAAACGGAAAATCTTAACTTTTGGCAGTCGGCGTACTACACCGTAATGATGGTGTTGGACGCGGGCGGGATCGAGTCCCTGTTAGAACAAGTGGGCGGTGGGGGCGTTGCGTTGATTATCACCTGTATCGTGATCGTCTTGATCGGTATGGTGCTGTTCACGGGCGCGGTTATCGGTTACTTGACGAACTGGATTTCCGGGTTTATCGAAAACGCCAACCTCGGCTCGCATAAGGTACATATGTCGGGGCATACCGTTATTTTGAATTGGAATACCCGCGCTTCCGAGATCGTCAACGATCTTATGTACTGTGAAACGCGACAAAAGGTCGTAATTTTGGTACAATCGGGCAAGGAAAGTATCCAAAAGGAGTTAGACGAGCGAATTGCGGACACCGTGGCGCAGGAAAACGCGGCGGTGCGCGCGAAAGCAAAGGATATGCCCTTCTTCCGCCGTATTTTCTACGTGGCGAAGAATAAATTCAAAGGGGATATCGTCGTGCTCGTGCGTGAGGGCGATACCTTCTCCACCAAACAACTGCGCGATATTTCTATTGAACGCGCAAAATCGATTATCATTCTCGGTAGCGATATCAACAATACGACCTGCAAATACGAATTGCAAAGCCGTATGAACGATTACGAAAAGGGCAACCCGCAAAGCATTAAAGCCCTCGTGCAGGTGGCGGAGCTTACGGGCGCGGTGGATTCGGACGACGACCAAAAAATCATTATCGAAGTGGAAAACGATTGGACGCTCGACCTCGTAAACAAGATTATTGCAAGCAAGCAGGTGCACGGGAAATGCAATATCATTCCCGTAAGCGTCAACCGCATTTTGGGTCGGCTCTTGTCGCAGTTCTCGCTCATGCCCGAGCTGAACCTCGTTTACAAGGATTTGTTCTCCAATAAGGGTATGACCTTCTTCTCCGAGCCTTGCAAGGAAGCGGACGAGAACGCGTACGTAAAAGCGAAATTGCATAGCTGTACGCACGCGATTCCGCTCACCGTAATGGAACAAAAAGAGGGGCGGTTTGCCTTCTACGCGTCGGAACACGAAAAGGACGTGCAAAAGACGGGGCACGTGAGCGAGTCGGCGTATAAAGTCTTTATGAACCGCCAGTATTGGGTGGAGCAAAAGAACGTCATTATTTTGGGGCATAACAGCAAAATCAAGGATATCATGGACGGGTTCAACAGCTTCCGCGACGAGTGGAACTACGTGCAAGAGGGCAGAGAGATCATGAATATCCTCGTGATCGACGATAAGGCGCACTTGGAGAAAATGGACTACTACAAGGCGTATCCTTACGTTAGAAAGACGGTGGAAGCGGATATTTACGACCAAGAACTTATCTTTGACACGATCGAGAAGTTCGTGGACAACAATATCACCGACACCAGCGTTTTGATTCTCTCCGACGATACCGTCGTAAACAGCGATATCGACGCGAACGCGATTGCTAACCTCATTTACGTGCGCGACGTGATCAACCGCAAAAAGGCGAGTGATCCCACCTTCGACGAGGGCAAACTCGACGTCGTCGTGGAAATTCTCAATCCCAAACATTACGATATCGTCAAGAGTTACAGCGTCAACAACGTCGTAATTAGTAACCGTTACATTAGTAAAATGGTAACGCAACTCGGCGAAAAGGATACGCTTTTCGACTTCTATATGGATATCCTCACCTACGACGAGGAAGGTAGCGATCTGGAAAGTAAGGAAATTTACGTAAAGAAAGTAAGCCGTTTCTTCGACGCAACGCCCGCGCCTTGCACGGTGGCGGAGCTTATCCGTTCGGTGTACGAAGCGACTTCCGATCCCAAACTTCCAAAGAGCGAGCGCACCTATTCGCTCGTGCTCGGTTACGTGAAGCAGGGCGGGGAAATGCAGTTGTTCTCGGGCGATCAAAATAAGATGGAACTTAAATTGGAAAGCACGGATAAGCTGATTATTTTTGCAACGCATTGACGTTTGCAAACGGCTAAAAAGCCGTGGTATAAAAAGAATAAAAACGGCGCATACTTGTTCTACGGGTGCGCCGTTTTTTCGTTCGATCCATACCTGCCCCCTGTCTTTACATAGTAAAACGGTTGGTTTTGGCTATGAAAGGAGGCTTTTGCATATGCAAAAAGTGGAAATTTGCGGTGTGGACACTTCGGGACTTCCCCGACTGTCCGCAAAGGAAAACGAGGAGCTTATGAAACGGCTCAAAGCGGGGGATAAAAAGGCGCGCGACGAGTTTATCGTGGGCAATATGCGCTTGGTGCTTTCGCTCGTCAAACGCTTCCGTATCAAAAATCTCGGCGCGGACGACGTGTTCCAAGCGGGTTGCGTGGGACTTATCAAGGCGATCGACGGCTTTGATATGCGCGTGGGCGTGAAGTTCTCCACCTACGCCGTGCCCATGATCGTGGGGGAAATTAAGCGGTATCTTCGCGACGGAAACTCCCTGCGCGTTTCCCGTTCCATACGCGACACGGCGTACCGCGCGCTCAAAGCGCGCGAGGCGATCGAAGAGCGGGACGAGGAAGCGACGATTGCGAAAATCGCCAAAGAAATGCAGGTCGCGGAGCGGGAAGTGGTGTACGCGCTCGACGCGATTTCCGACCCCGTTTCCATTTACGAGCCCGTATACAATAAGGCGGGCGACACGCTCCTTCTCATGGATCAGCTTGCCGACGAGAAGAACACGGACGAGATTTGGACGGAGCACGTCGCCCTGTCCGAGGCGATCGGAAAATTGGGGGAGCGCGAACGGAGAATTTTATATTTGCGTTACTTCGAGGGAAAAACGCAAACGGAGATTTCGGGCGAGGTGGGCATATCCCAAGCGCAGGTTTCGCGCTTGGAAAAGAACGCCTTGCAAAACATTCGGGAAAACATTTCTTAAAAATCGACTTGCCGAGCTTTTTAGGCTCGGCAACTTTTTTCGTTCGGTCGCATATAGTAATGTATAGAGGTGCGTTATGGAGTTGACTTTTTCCGAATTGAAAACGAAAGAAGTGGTGAATACGCAGGACGGCAAAAAGCTTGGCAAGGTGTGTGATATCGTGTTTTGTTATCCCGAAAACAGGTGGGTGGGAATCGTCGCGCCCAACGGGCGCGGGTTCGGGTTCAAAAAGGGCGGACTGTTCATTGAAATGAAAAGTATCGTCAAAATCGGCGAGGACGTCATTCTCGTCAACGTGGGTTTGCCCAAAAAACAATGCGGGAAACGGGATTGCCCGCCTCCGCCCCCGCCCCAACACGGCGGGTTTGATGCTCGGCGCAGTTTCGAGGAATACGAATAGCCTTTTTTTCTCCGCCCCTTGACATTTTGCTAAAATTGTGTTATACTATAACCGTGAAAGGGTATATTTCACCTATTTTTCACGGTTTTTTGTTGTAAAGATAACAGTTTTAGGGTATAACTATATAGAAAGGTAAAATTGTTAAAAAAATCCAAGAAAACAGGAGATACGCAAGGATGAAAATACTCATTGTAGACGACGAGGAAATGATTCGCGCGGTGCTTCGCGAATACGTGGAGTTCGAGGGCAACGAAGCGTACGAGGCGGGCGACGGCATGGAGGCGGTGCGCCTTTGCCGTGACAACGATTACGACTTGATTCTCATGGACGTGATGATGCCACACCTCGACGGTTTTTCCGCCGTCAAGGAAATCAAAAAGACGAAGGATATCCCCGTCATTATGCTTTCCGCGCGCGGTGAGGAATACGACAAGCTTTTCGCGTTCGAGTTGGGCGTGGACGACTACGTGACCAAGCCCTTCTCGCCCAAAGAAGTGATGGCGCGGATCAACGCCGTCACCAAACGCCGTTTACAGCCCGCGCCGACGGGGAACGAGATCCTCAAATTCGAGGGTTTGGAAATCGACATGGCGGGCAGGAACGTGTACGTGGACGGCGTGAAAGCGGAGCTTACGCCCAAGGAATACGAATTGCTGTTTTACCTCGTGAGAAACCGCGGTATCGCGCTCACGCGCGAAAAACTGCTTTGCGACGTGTGGGGATTCGATTTTTACGGGGACGACCGTACGGTGGACACGCACGTGAAAATGCTTCGCGGGAACTTGAAAGACTACCGTAAATTTATCGTGACCTTGCGTGGCTTGGGCTATAAATTCGAGGTATAACGGTGGCGAAAAGAGCAAAAAAAATACGGGAAGGGCGGGATTATCGCAGACGGCAAAAAAGTACGAGTATCTACTTTTTGCTGTGGGCGGCTTTCACCGCCTTATCTTTGATTATCGTGCTTTTGCTCGGTTTTTCGCAAAGCTTCGTCATGGAACAAACGTATAAACACGAAGCGGCGCAAGACGTGACGGAAAAGGGCAGACAAATCGAAAGACGGGTGATCGAGGGCGCGCCCGAGGCGTTCGGCGGGAATAACAGCGCGTACATACGCTATCTTGCCGTGTACTACGACGTGCGCGTTTTCATTCTCTCGCCCGACGGCGCACTGCTTTATCCGCAAGAACCGCAAACGCCCGACGGGGAGAAACTCTTCGATTTTTCGCAAACGCTTGCGAGAATGCAAGAGGAAATGCAAAAGCAGGAACGAAAATCGGTGGTGTACGAGGGTGAGGACGAGTACGTGTACGGCTCGAAAATCTCCCTGTACGGCAGGGACGCGTATTTGTACGTGGAAAAATCGCTCAACCTGATCGTGGAAACGAGCAAGCAAATGGACGTGCGTATGCTCCTCGTATCCGTGTTTATTTTCGTGTTGTCGTTCGCCATTTCCAGCGGTGTTTCGGGCTGGCTTACCAAGCCCATTTCCGAAATGACGGACAAGGCGAAACAGCTCGCGCGCGGGGATTTCACCGTGGACTTCCACGGCACGGACTACGGCAAGGAAATGGTGGAGCTTGCCGATACGCTCAACTACGCCCGCGACGAGATTTCCAAAGCCGACGCCATGCAAAAGGAATTGATTGCCAACGTTTCGCACGATTTCAAAACGCCGTTGACCATGATCAAGGCGTACGCGTCCATGATTATGGAAATATCGGGGGATATTCCCGAAAAGCGAAACAAGCACGCGCAGGTGATCGTGGACGAGGCGGACAGGCTCGCTTCCCTCGTGGGGGACGTTTTGGAACTTTCCAAAATGCGTTCGGGCTTGGAAACGCTCAAAATTTCGGAATTTGATATGTCTTCGTATTTGCACGAGATTTTGTCCCGCTTCGATTACTTAAAGGACACGAAAGGCTATCTGTTCGTTTTGGAAGTGGAAGAAAATCTTTGGACGCGCGGGGACGAATTGAAACTCGGGCAGGTCGTTTATAATTTGATTGGCAACGCCGTCAACTACACGGGAGAGGACAAGACGGTGTTCGTGCGGTTGAAAAAAATGAACGACGCGGCGTTCCGTTTCTCCGTTACCGACACGGGCGCGGGGATTAAGGAAGAGGATTTGCCTACCATTTGGGCGCGGTACTACCGTTCCTCGGAAACGCACAAACGCCCCGTGCAGGGCACGGGCTTGGGGCTTTCCATCGTGAAAACGGTGCTCGAAAAGCACCGATTCGTGTTCGGCGTGGAAAGCGAACGGGGCAAGGGCAGTACCTTTTACGTGGATTTCCCGTTGGTTTCAAAATAGTGCGCGTATTTGCTTGACAACTCCCTTTCTTGCGTGTATACTAAAAAGGAATAAAACAAATATAGTATAATAATATTCTTTGGGGCGGGGTGTGATTCCCCACCGGCAGTACAGTCTGCGAAGAACGCCCGCGCGTTCCCGATTCGGTGCAATTCCGAAACCGACGGTTAAAGTCCGGATGAAAAAAGAGGAAACGGAGAAGACGAAAGCTCGTTTTTTCCGTGTCGGTTTGATTTTTTACGCCCCGCGAAATAAGCGGGGCGAAATTTTTTGGGAGATTACGGTATGGAAGAAGTTCTAAGCAAAGAAGTTCAAACGGACGGGGCAGGTACGGGTTCAACGCGTGAAAAGCCGTCCGTTCGCAAACGCTTTTCCGCCAAACGGCTCGCGCTTATGGCGGTGTTCGTCGCGCTCTCGTACGCGGTGAGTTTTTTGGAAATCCCTCTGCCTCTTTTCGGCGCGAGTTTTCTAAAACTCGATTTTGGGAACGTATTCATCATCTTGATCGCGTTCGCGCTCGGTCCTGTGGAAGGGGTCGTCGTGTGCTTGCTCAAAGAGAGTTTGCGCTGTCTTTCTTCCTCGTCGCTGTGCGCGGGGGAGCTTGCGAATTTTATCGTCACGAGCGCGTATTTGCTCTTGCCCGCCCTGCTTTATCAATATAAGAGGAATTTGAAAACGGTGGTGATTAGTCTTTCCGTTTCCTGTTTGATCGCGACGCTCGTTGCGCTCGTAGCCAACCGCTTTATCGTGTTCCCCACCTTTGCGTACCTGTTCGGCGGAAGTATTTTCGGTATGACGGTTACGGAAGCGTTTTCCGCGTTTTGGTTGGCGGTGTTGCTGTTCAACCTTATCAAAACGGTTTCCGTCGGGATTTTGACTATGCTTTTGTATAAAAGGTTATCAAAATTCCTGAAAAAAATGAAAATTTGAGCGGGCAACCCCCGAAATCATTGCAAAATTTTGCGTAAGGTATTATAATAAGTATATGGAAATTTTTATTTCAAAATCGCGCGAGGAAACGCAGGCGTTCGCGCGGGAATACGCGAAGACCCTTCGCGCGGGCGACGTGGTCGTGCTCGACGGTGAAATGGGCGCGGGAAAAACGGTGTTCGCCAAGGGCGTTGCCGAGGGTTTGGGCATTGAAGAAGAGGTGACCAGCCCCACTTACGCGTACATGAACGACTACGACGGTCGGCTGTTTCATTACGATTGCTACCGCATTGAATCGGTGGCGCAGGCGGAGGCGTTGGGGCTTGCCGACTATTTCGATATGGGCGGGATTTGCCTCGTGGAATGGGCGCAAAATATCGCGCCGTTGCTCCCGAAAACGGTGAAACGGGTATGTATTAAAAAACTCGGCGAAGAGCGTCGGGAAATTTCTTATTGACGGGGGAACGCATGAATTTTCTTGCTATCGATACGAGTGGAAAATATATGACGGTGATTGCGCAAAAGGACGGGAAAGCACACTCCGTTTTCGTGCCCGACTGCGCTATGCGCCATTCCGTTTTGATTATGGAAAAAATCGACGAGGCGTTAAAAGAAGCGGGACTTGCGCTTTCCGAGTGCGATTTTTTTTCCGCCGTGGTGGGCGCGGGGTCGTTTACGGGAATCCGTATCGGCATTTCCGCCGTGAAAGGGTTTGCGTTGGCGTTTGCAAAGCCCGTATTGCCCGTCACCTCTTTCGATTTGTCGGCATATAATAAGGTAGACTGCGAGCAAAAAACGCTGTGTCTTGTCGACGCGTTGCACGATTATTACTACGCTTGCGGTTACGAACAGGGCGCGGTTACGCTCGAACCCGCCTATCTTTCCGAGGACGAGGTTCTATCGCTTGCGGGCGAGGGTTACGCCCTTTGCGCGTTGGAAGAATTGCCGATCGGCGAAAAGCGGAGCGTGCGAGTTGCCGACCCCGTGCAAGGGCTGTTGAACGCCGTGCGCGACCTTGGGCAAAAGCGCGCGTTCGGGGAATTGAACGCGCTGTATATCCGCAAAAGCTCAGCGGAAATCAACGCGGGGCGTTGAGGAAACGCGCATGAAGATTCGAGCTTGGGAACAAAGCGATTTGACGGAAATCGCGCAAATGGAAGCGCGTTGCTTTTCCGACCCTTGGAGCGAGGACGCGCTCGCGAGCGTGCTTAGATACGCTTGGCAACACTCCTTTTTATTGGAAGAAGGGGGGCAGGTATGCGGTTACGGCTGTTTGTTGTGCCTGTTTGAGGACGCGGAGATCGCCAATATCGCGGTGGATATCCCCTTTCGGGGCAAGGGCTACGGGGGCGCGATTCTTGGCGCAATGCTCGAAAAGGCGAAGTCGCTCGGGGCGAGTAGGGCGTTGTTGGAAGTGCGCGTGTCGAACGCGACCGCGATTCGTTTATACGAGAAGTTCGGGTTCGTGAAATACGGCGAGCGGAAACGGTATTACGAGGACGGCGAGGACGCCGCGCTCATGGAGAAAAAACTGTAAGGAGGACGGAGCTACGGGCGTTTTATCCCAAGTTTCGTTTCTACAAAAGGGGCGGGGAAAAGATCTCGTGTTCTTGCACGGCTACCTTTCCTCGAAAGAGGCGTTTTCGGCGCAAATTTCTTATTTTTCGAGATATTTCCGCGTGACGGCGTTCGACTTTCTCGGTTTTGGGCAAAGCGACCCGCTTACGAGCGCGTATTCCGTCGGCGATTACGCCGAGTGGACGAAAGGGATTTTGCGGGAATTGAAAGTGGAAAAACCGCATATAATCGCGCACTCGTTCGGGTGTCGCGTGGCGGTAAAGCTTGCGAGCGCGGAGAATAGCGCGGTCGATAAACTGCTGTTGACGGGTCCGGCGGGCGTGATATTAAATCGCGGTTTGGGCTATAAAATAAAGGTGAAAGCGTACCGCGCGGTGAAAAAAATCGCGCCGAGGTTTGCGCAAAAGCACTTCGGGAGCGCGGAGTATCGCTCGCTGTCCCCGATCATGCGGGAGAGTTATAAAAAGATCGTCAACGAAGATTTGCGCGCTTGCGCGCAAAAGGTGGAAAACGAGGTGCTTCTCGTAGAGGGCACGCGCGATACCGTGACGACGAAAGCGGAGGCGGAAGCGTACGAGCGCGCGTTTCCCAACGCGCGGTTACAAACGATAGAGGGCGGGCATTTTGCGTTTGCCGAAAATCCCGTAGTATTCAATCTTTTGGCAGAGGAATTTTTTGTATGACGGATTTAGTGGTTAGAATTTGCGCAGGGGTCGTATGCGCCGTGCTGTTTTGCCTAATGACGGTGAAAACGGTGGGCGCAATGCAACAGGGCGGGTATAAAAACCGTCTGTTTTTGCGTTGGTTTCGGCGGGGGGATAATCTGTACTTCAACCGCCTTTGCGTGCTCTCTTTGTGCTTAGCGTTGACGACGACGGTAACGGCGCTCGGTTTTTCGTTTTTGGGCGTGAAGTGGGCGCGCGCGATTTCCGCCTTGCCTTTCCTCGGCTTTTTGGTCGTGTTCGTGTTCGTCGATTTGCGCTACGCGTTGAAAGTGCCCATGCACCGCACGGGGCGGTTTTGCCGACTGTTCATATTCTATCTTTTGTTCGTGATCGCGGTGACTTGCGGGGTAATCGAACTTTTACAATGGCTGATCGATCTGAACGGTTCTACGCTCTACGCGCTCGTCGGGTTCGCGCCCTTTGCGTTTTTGCCTACGGCGCTTCCCTTCCTGCTTTGCGCCGTCAACGGCGTGGTGCGCGTGTTCGAGAATAAGCGCAACGCCAAATTCGTAAAACGGGCGGGGCAGGTATTGAACGAAACGCAAATTATTCGCGTGGGGATCGTGGGCAGTTACGGAAAAACCTCGGTGAAAAACATTCTCAAAGCGGTATTGTCGGAAAAGTACGCCGTGACGGGCACGCCCGAATCGTACAACACGCCGATCGGGATCGCCAAGACGGTTTTTGATAAAGATTTTGCGGGAAAACAAGTATTTATCGCGGAAATGGGCGCGCGCAAGAAAGGGGATATTTCCGAGCTTTGCGCGCTCGTGAAACCCGATTACGCCGTGTTCACGGGCGTTTGCGAACAGCATATTTCTTCCTTTTCGTCGTTGGATAATATCTTCGCGGAAAAGAGCGAGATATTGAAATGCGGGGCGCGCGTCGTGTGCGGGGAGAGTTTGAAAGAACGCGTGTTACAAGCGCTTGGGGAGGACGCCGAGGGCGTGAGCTTTGCCGATTCGTCGGCGGTGCTCAATTTGCGCGTATCCGCAACGGAAACGACCTTTACGCTCCGTTTGGGCGAGGAAACGGTGGAGGTAAAAACCGCGCTTCTCGGGCTTGCGGCGGTGGAAAATATTTTGCTTTCGGCAACGCTCGCCTATCAAATGGGTTTGACGGCGGAAGAGATCGCAAGGGGGCTTGCGAAAATGCAACCCGTGCCCCACCGCTTACAGCTGTTGGAGAACAACGGGGTGTATATCCTCGACGACGGGTACAACGCCAATCCCCGCTCCGCGACGGAAGCGCTCGCCGCGCTTTCTCGGTTTGCGGGTAGAAAGTGTATCGTCACGCCCGGGATCGTGGAGTGCGGGGTGCTGGAAGAGAAAATCAACGGCGAGCTGGGCAGGAAGATTGCCTCGGAGTGCTTGGACCTCGTGATTCTCGTGGGCGACACGCTCGTGGGCGCGGTCAAGAAAGGATATCTTGAAGCCGGCGGGGATTTGGGGAAACTCAAAATTGCGCGGGAGATAGAAGAATCGAAAGAGATTCTCTCTTCGTGGCTACGAAAAGGGGACGCGGTGCTCTTTTTGAACGATTTGCCCGACGTGTATTGACGACGGAATTAAAAAAACGGAAGAAACACCAAAGCGGAAAAATTTGCGCGGAGGTGTTTTTTTATGCGGAAGGTTGCGGTGTTTTTCGGCGGTAAGTCTTGTGAAAACGAGATATCCGTGCTCACGGGTGTGTTCGTGCTCAACGTGCTCGATCGGACGAAGTTTTCGCCCGTGCCCATTTATATACATACGGACGGCGGTGCGTATACCGCGCCGAACATGACGGATATCCAAACTTTTAAGGAAAAAAAGTATTCTTCGTTCACGCGCGTGTTCCTCGACGGGGGCGTGCTTTACGCGCTCGGGAAACGGGGCAAGGTGAAACGGCTTACAAAGCTCGATATTGCGTTGAACTGCTGTCACGGCGGTTTGGGCGAGGGGGGAGGCGTTTCCGCGATTGCGGAGTGGAACGGGATTCCGCTCGCCTCGCCCGCGCTTACGGCGTCGGGCGTGTTCTTAGATAAATGCACGACGAAGACGGTGCTTCGCGCGCTCGGCGTGCCTTTCGTCGATTACCTGCGCGTCAACGAACGGGACTATCGCAAACGGGGCGCGTTTTTGCTCAAAAGCGTGGCTTCAAGACTCAAATACCCCGTCGTGGTAAAGCCCGCGCACCTCGGTTCGTCGATCGGGATTCGCGTGGCGAAGAACGAAGACGAGCTTCGCGGTGCGCTTGAAAACGCGTTCACGCTCGATTATCGCGCAATCGTGGAGAAGTATCTCACGGACAAAAAGGACGTGAACTGCGCGGCGTACTGTCACGGCGGTGAAATCGTCGTTTCCGAGCCGGAGGAAGCGTTCGGCGCGGGGCTGTATTCGTTCGAGGAAAAGTATATCAAACGCACCGACCCGAAAATGAGGAGCGGGGGCAGGTGTGCGTTCAGCGGGGATTTGCGGGATAAAATCCGCGCGTATACGCGGACGGTGTATAAGCGTATGGACTTGCGCGGAGTGGTGCGTATGGACTTCCTCGTTTCCAAGGATAAGGCGTATCTTTGCGAGGTGAACACCGTGCCCGGCTCGCTCGCGTATTATCTCTTTTGCGAACGGGTATCCGACGCGCGCGCCTTTTTCACCGATTTGTTGGAAGAGGCGGTGGCGCAGGCGAAAGAGGAAGAAAAGTCGATCGTGTATACGGGGATTCTTTCCACCGCGCAACCACGAAAAAAATAGACGGTGCGCGCGAAAGGTTTTCTTTTTTGAAAGCCTTTCGCGCGTTCTTTGCTTGACAAAACTTTTTATTTTATATATAATGTAAGATAAGAAGCGACAAGGAGAAGCGTATGAGTACCATTTTTATCGGTTGGAGCGGGAATAAGAGCCTTGCGGACAAGGTTGCGAAGCTTATCAATCAAAGCAAAGCGCATAGCGCGATCGTGGGGGGTGGCGCGCCCAAGGATATGTACGTAGGCGCGCAGGTTATCGGGCAAATCAATAAATGCAACTCCGCGATTCTACTCGTGGAGAATAAGGCGGAAGACGGGCAAATCAGTTCGAATCTCATGTTCGAATGGGGGTATATCATGGCGAAAATGTCCCCCAACAGCATTTGCACGGTACTCATCAATAAATCGCACCGCGATTTGCCGAGCGACCTTTTGGGGACTTGGGTTTCCGAGGTGCGCTTCGACCGCGAAAACGGCGACGAGGAAGAGTTCGCGCGTCAAATTTACGAACGGTATCTTCGCGATATCGACGACGAGAGCAAAATTTGTTACTTCGACGATATAAACGATTGGAAACGCCTGTTCGCCAACCTTAAAGAGAACACCGACCTGCCCGAGGACGACGTTTGTCGGCAAATTCTTACGGGCTGTCTTGCGGCGTATTATTATCAGGACAACCGTCAGTTTCGGAAAATGCTCGACGGCGTGTCGGGGAGCTTGGCTGTCAACGAAACGGTGGCGTTCGCCAAGGCGTACGTGGACGTGTTCCTCGAAAGTGAGAATATGACCAAGGCGCTCCCGCACACCGTATTTTTCGAGGGGATAGAGGTGTTTGAAAGCACGCTCGTGCGCAAATCGAAGTTGCCCGAAAAAATATCGATACTCTTGGATATTCTTTGCTTGGACGTATACGGTTTGTCGTGCGCGCTGTACTTGAAAAATACCGATATCGACGAGGAAACGCGCGGGTACTGCGCGGAGCAGGCAAGGGATCGTTTGGGGAAAATGATCGAGTCTTTGGACGGGATTCCCGAGGACTACGACCCCAATCCATGCCTCGTACAGCTTTTGAAAAGCTACGCAAACAACGACCTGGCGCACCTTTATAAGGACTCGTTCGGCGATAAGGAGAAGTTTTTGTCTTATCTCGCCGTTTCCGTGGACGAGAGGAAAAACCTGCATAGAAGCTTCGTCGCCGCGTACGCGGGCAATAGTTTGCTCGCTACCAAATTTGAACAAGAGTACGTCGTTGCGCTCAGCGAACAATGCAATTATATGGAAGATTCTTTCTATAAGACCATGTGCAAAAAGTCTATCAAAGCCAAGTACGCCGAGTGGGAAAGAGAGCTTGTCTATACCAGCTCGCTCACCGATAGAATTAAACGCCATATCGATAACTTTTAAGAAAGGCTTTGTTACGAAACTCGGTTGATTTTTGACGGAAAAATTCTGTGAAATACTTCGTGTTTTGCTCGTTTTCATACTTTCCAAGTATGCGCGCTCACAAAACGCTTGTCTTTCTTGAATTTTTCTCGTCAATCCGCAAAAAAATAGTTTTGCGTAAATCAACCGTTTTTCGTGACGTAACCATAATAAAAACCCGCCGCGCCACCCGTTTGGGGTGGCGCGGCGAATATTTTTTGGTAAAAAATAGTGCAAACCCTTGACAAACCGTGAAAAAATCCGTACAATATATGTAATACAAACATATGACAAAGGAGAAAAGTATGCAATATATCGCATTATACAATCCATACGCGGCGAACGGCAAGGGGATAGAGGGCGCGGAAAGACTGCGCTTGTTTTACGCGGAGAAAAATTTATCGTTCGTAAGCATGACGGCGGTGGATTATCCTACCTTTTTTAAGGAATTGGGGGAAGACGAACGCGTAATCGTTTGCGGTGGCGACGGCACGCTCAATCGATTCGTCAACGAAGCCAAGGGCTTGTACGAAGGGAAGGCTATTTATTATTACGCCTGTGGGAGCGGGAACGATTTCTTGCGCGATTTGGGTAAGGAAGCGGGTTGCGAACCGTTTTGTATCAACGAATATATCCGCGATTTGCCCACCGTGACGGTGAAAGGGCAGGAATACCGCTTTATCAACGGCGTGGGGTACGGAATCGACGGGTACTGTTGCGAAGAGGGGGATAGGATTCGCGAAAAGAAACCGGGTAAGAAAATCAATTATACGGGGATTGCCATTAAAGGGTTGCTCTTTAAGTATAAGCCGACGAACGCGACGGTAATCGTGGACGGAAAGGAATACGCGTTTAAGAAGGTTTGGCTCGCGCCCACCATGCACGGCAGGTATTACGGCGGGGGCATGATGCCCACGCCCGCGCAGGATAGACTCGGCGAGAAAAAATCCTCCGTAATGGTGTTCCACGGTAGCGGAAAACTGAAAACGCTTATGATTTTCCCGTCCATATTCAAGGGCGAGCATATCAAGAAAACGAAGTGCGTAACCGTTTTAGAGGGCAAGGAAATCACGGTGAAATTCGACGCCCCGCGCGCCGTGCAAGTGGACGGCGAAACGATCCTCGGCGTAACCGAATACACGGTGCGCAACGACTAACTTAAAGAAAAACAACGAAAAAACTCGACTTTTTTGCAAGTCGAGTTTTATTTTTTCGCAAAAATCATTGATAATTTTTTTTATATATGTTATACTAAATATGCCACACAATTAAATAATTATTAAAGCGAGTAGAACAAAGGGGATATTCTACCTTTTTTTCGACATACTCCCATTATAGAATTTTGTTAAAAATGCAAATTCCACAATGGGAGAGTTTACTCGTTTCTATTTAATTGTGTGGCAACAAAGGAGTTTGCGTTTTATGTGCGTAACTCCGGTTGCGCACTTTTTTTATCTAAAAATGGTGCGACGAAAAATTTTAGGAGCACCAAAGATGGCAACGGAAAGAGGAAATGCAAGAAAGAATAAGCAAGATGAGTTTTACACGCAACTCGTAGATATTGAAAATGAATGTAAACATTATAAGGAACATTTTAAGGGAAAAACGGTTTTTTGTAACTGCGATGATCCGTACGAAAGTAATTTTTTCAAGTATTTTGCGTTGAATTTTAATTTTTTGGGTTTGAAAAAATTAATTTGTACGAGCTACGCGACTTCACCTGTTGCGTGGGTACAACTTTCTTTTTTTGAAAATGAAAGCGTAGTGGTAAAAAAGGAAAGCGGAAAACAGCCCTATAAGATCGAAATAACCGAAGTAATAGATTATAACGGCGACGGTGCGGTGGATTTATCTGATGTAAAATATCTTTTATTAAATAAGAAAAACACCTTAACGGTGTTAAACGGCGACGGAGATTTTCGTTCGGAAGAATGTATCAAACTTTTGAAAGAATCGGATATCGTCGTTACCAATCCACCCTTTTCACTTTTTCGCGAATACGTAGCACAACTTATCGAATATGAAAAAAAATTTCTAATAATCGGGAATATAAACGCTATTACATATAGAGAGATTTTTAAGCTTATTAAAAATGAAAAAATGTGGGGTGGATATATTTTTAATAAAACTTTGGAGTTTGAGATTCCCGATAATTACGAGGGTGAAAGAAAGAACGGAAAAAAATACGGAAAAGTTCCTTCGATAACTTGGTTTACTAATTTGGAAACTTCAAAACGATTGAATGAATTGATTCTTTATAAAAACTATACCCCAGAAGAATATCCCAGCTACTATAAATTTGATGCAATTAATATTAAAAGGGTTTCGGATATACCGTGTGATTATTACGGGAAACTTGGCGTTCCTATTACTTTTTTGGATTGCTATAATCCTCAGCAATTTGAAATTATTGGTTTGGGTGCGGGGGATTTAGGTAGGGAAATTGGCATTGGCAGTAGTTATACGGAAGAAGAATTAAAGAGATTCAAAAAGGAGAACCCAGCCTTTCGTCGAGGTATTCCATTTTACTTTGAGAATGGAAAATTAGTAGTTCCTTACGCAAGACTTATTATAAGGAGAAGAAAATAATGAAAATAGAATTGCACGAGATAACGATACGGGAAGTGGTGAACGGGTATATAGACAGCCAAGAAAACGGGGTCGTGGGGTACGGCGGGAGATTGAATATCCGCCCTGCCTTTCAACGGGAGTTCGTATATAAAGAGAAGCAGAGAAACGCCGTGATAGAAACGGTGATGAAAGGGTTTCCGCTCAACGTTATGTATTGGGTAAAGGACGAAAAGGGGAATTTTGAGCTGTTGGACGGACAGCAACGGACGATTAGTATTTGTCAATACGTAAGCGGGGATTTTTCGCTCGGCAGTCGTGCGTTTCATAATCTTACGGAAACGGAAAAACAGCAAATTCTTAATTATTCGCTCATGATTTACGTGTGCGAGGGGAACGACAAAGAAAAGCTCGATTGGTTCAAAATTATCAACATAGCGGGCGTGCAATTAAAGGAACAGGAGCTTCGAAACGCAATCTACACGGGAGCGTGGCTATCGGACGCAAAGCGTTATTTTTCCAAAAACGGGTGCGTGGCGTATCTTCTTGCCAATAAATATTTGAGCGGGGAAGTGAACAGGCAGGATTATTTGGAAACGGTGTTGTCTTGGATATCCGCGCGGGAAGGGATTAAGATAGAGGACTATATGTCAAAGCACCAACACGATACGCACGCAACCCCGCTTTGGCAATACTTTCAAGCGGTAATCCATTGGGCGCAAACGATATTTCCCAAATACCGCAAGGAAATGAAAGGACTTGCGTGGGGGCTTCTCTATAACGCGTACGGGGATAAAATTTACGACCCGCAAGAAATGGAGCGCAAGACGGCGATACTTATGCAAGACGACGATATTACGAAGCGGTCGGGCATATACGAATACCTGCTGTCGGGGAACGAGAAGTATTTGAATATTCGTGCATTCACGGAGAACGAAAAACGGCAGGTGTACGAACGGCAAAAGGGGATATGCCCGCATTGTGAGCGGGAGCGAAGGGAAAAGGTTTTTTACGAGTTGGAGGAAATGGAAGCCGACCATATCACGCCTTGGTGCGAGGGTGGCAGAACGAGTGTAGACAACTGTCAAATGCTCTGCAAAGAACATAATAGAAGAAAATCCAATCGGTAAAAAAGCGCGCGCGGTTCTTAAAAAAGAACCGCGCGCGGTTGCGTTTTACAGGCGTTTGATTTTCACCGTTCCGCAAAGTACGTCCGAGTAGGAGTACGCCGTTTTGCCGAGGAAGTCCTCGTCGTCGGGTTTGACGGTAAAGAGGGCGGGGTACACGCCCGAGAGTACGCCCGAATAGCTCACGCTTTTATTCCTGCCGAGGTTCACGCGCACGGCTACGCGTTGCGCCGAGCAGTTTTTTACCATTTGTTTGACGTCCGATATTTTTTTGGTTGGCTTAATCATGAATAAAGTATGCGCCAAATTTTGGATTTTTATTCCCCGCGTTCTATTTTTTCCGTTCCCCGCATACGATAGAAAGGCAAATGATTTTTTCGAGGAGGACTTTTCATGTCTGTCAAACCGTTTTTTGAAACTTACCGTTATACGGGCGAGATCGCCCGTCTATTTTCTCAATCGATCGTGGAGTGCCGACTGCCGGGGAGCGAGATCGGCAATATTTTAGCCGTACAGGCGAAAGCCGTGCCTATGGAGTGCGTATGCGCGGACGGGGAAGTGCGCTACGGCGGGAAGCTGTTTTTGTGCGTGGTGTACGAGGACGGCGATAGACGGATATGCCGTGCGGAGCGCGGTGCGGAGTTTTCCCATAAAGCGGAAGGGCACGCCGTCACGCCCGCGTGCTTTGCGAAAGTGGCGTTTCGCGTGGAGAATATCACCCACCGCCGTGAGGGTTCGGGCTTATACGTATCCGTAATCGTCAACGCGGAAGCGGACGTGTACGGCGGGAAACAGCTCGACTATCTCGTCGGCGGGGAAGATATGTCGGTGAAAAAGGACTCGATTTCCCTTTGCAAGACCGTTTGCGTTTCGGGCGAATCGGAGGGTGAAGACGAATTTGAAACGGAGGCGGGCGACGTACTTTTGCACGACGAAACCGCCGTCGTCACCGCTTGCACCGTTCGCGCGGGGCAAATCGAAGTGCAAGGCGAGTTGTGTCTTGGCGTTTGTATGCTTTGCGAAAACGAAACCGTGCGTTCCTACGAACGCCTGATTCCCTTTTCGGTGGTCGTGCCCTGCGAAGAGGCGTTCGGACGGGTGGGGGCGAGCGCGCGGGTGCGCGTACGCTCGGCGCACTTGACGGCGGGCGTGGACGAGGACGCGGGCAAGTGCAGAATCGTATTTTCCTATACGGTCGCGACCGATTGTTTCCTGCACGCGAAAGAGGAACTTTCCGTTGCGTTAGACGCGTTTTCGCCTAAGTACGAATTGGAGGTTCGCTCCGCAAAAGACGGGGGCAGGTATTTGACGAATCAAGTGAAATGCGCCGAACGCGTAAGCGGTTTGGCGGTGCTTACCCCGCTTGTTGACGGGGAGTATACGCTCGTGGGCGCGGTGTTGCCGAGGGCGGAGATCGTTTGCAAAAAGAGCGAGGTCGGCTTTGAAGCCGAGGGCGCGGTGCGCGCGGAAGTATTGCTTCGAGGCGCGGAGGGCGGTTATAAGACCTGCACTTTGCAACTCCCGTTCGTGTTCCCCGTGGACGCGGTAGGCGAAGAGGTGGAAGCGGACTGTATCGTTTGCGGTTTGAATATACGGCGTAAAAAGGACGGGGAAACGGAAGCGGAAGCCACGCTCAAAATTTGCTTGCGCGTATACGAGCGCGCGGAGTGGGCGTATATCAAAGAGGTCGTCGAGGGCGAAGAGATTCGCGAGAGCGACGCGGCGTTTTCGGTGTATATCCCGCAGGCGGGCGAAGACCTTTGGCAGGTCGCCAAACGCTTACACCGCGACGAAAAGGAGCTTAAAAAGAGCAATCCCGAACTCGAATTTCCCGTAAAAGAGGGGCAAAGGATATTCGTTTATAGGCAAATTAAGTGATTTTTGCGAAAATACCCCCTTATCGTGTTGAAATTTTAGAAAAAATGTGGTACAATTAAATAGAACGAAACGCGTGGCGGGGTGTTCCCCGCCACAATTTTGGAATAGGGCTATGAACACGGTAAAGATTAAAGCGTATGCCAAAGTGAATTTGACCTTGGAAATCGTCGGGCGCGAGGGGGCGTATCATTTGCTCGACTCGCTCGTGGCGAGTATCGACCTGTTCGACCTCGTGGTACTCAAAAAGCGGAAAGACAGGCTTTCCTCTATCACCATGCGGGGGTTGGGGAGCGAAGCGATCCCGCCCGAAACGAACAACGCGCTCAAAGCCGCGGAAGCGTTTTCCGAAAAATTTTCCTGTAACGGCGCGGATATCACGGTGTTCAAAAATATCCCCATGGGCGCGGGCTTGGGCGGTTCTTCCGCCGACGCGAGCGGGGTTTTGCAAGGTATGGCGAAGCTGTACGGCGTGACCGACGAAAAAGGGATAAAAGAGCTTGCCGATACGCTCGGGAGCGACACGCGGTATATGCTTGACGGCGGGTTCGCGCGAATGCGGGGCAGGGGGAACGATTTGGAATTTTTGCATATCCCCGCCCGCTTGCATATGCTCATGATTTGTCCGCCCGCGGGCGTTTCCGCAGGGGCGTGCTATAAAAAGTACGACGAGTTGCCTCAAACGCTGGAATGGCGCGAACCGGCTACGCAGAACGCGATAGAATATTTGAAGCGGAACGAGCTGGAAGAGGTGGGCAGGTATTTGACGAACGACTTGTACAAGCCTGCCGTGCACCTTTCGAAAGAGGTGGAAACGGCAATGCAAGAGGCGCTTTCTTTCTCGCCGATTGCGGCGTGTATGACGGGTTCGGGGAGCGCGGTGTTCGCGCTGTTCGAAACGCGGGAGCTTTGCGATTGGGCGAAGAGCCGTTATCGCGGAAAATTCCGCGCGTTCGTCACGCGCACGGTTGAACCGAACGGAAAAAAAGGGTTTCGATCCCCGTACGCGCTTTCCGACGAGGAACGCGCGTTGATCGAAGAATAGAAAAGGAGATAAGGTTATGGAAGAAAGAATTATCGACGACGAGTACGGCAGAGGGATTCGTTTGAAGAAGACGAAAGAGGGCTACGTGGACGTTACGGACGAGCTTGCCGAGGGCGGTGAGGAGTACGAGGACGCGGAAGAGGTAGCGTTTGAGTTCCCCGTGCTCGATACGGACGAGGACGACGAGGATCTCGTGGGGCTTTCCCCCGAGGAAGCGGCGCGCGTGCGCCGTGAAAAGGAAGAGGCGATTAAAAAGCGTAGAGAGGAGTACGAGCGCACCTGTAAAGAGGGCGACGAACTTCTCGCGTCGGGCAGTTTCCACGCGGCGGAGCTTAAATTCGAGCGGGCGTTGCAGTTGGACGGCGATGCGACGGAAGCGTCCGTGGGGTATTGGCGCGCAAAGACCGCCGATTTCACCAAACCCGATATTTTAATCGGGGAATACGCGGAAGCGGGGTTTGAAAGTCTTGAATACGACTTGGGCGCGGAAGCGACGGCAATCATTTGCCGTAAATATAAGCCCGCGTTCGAGGCGCGCGTAAAGGAATTGGAAGACGAGGAAGGACCGCTCGCGCAAGAAGTGGAATCCAAGCAGGAAGCAAGAAGAACGGTGCTCACCGAACGCGTGAAACGCGCGACGGTCGGGTTCGTGGCTTCGCTCGTGCCCGCGTTGGCGTTGCTCGTGCTTACGATCGTGTTCGGACTTAAAAATTTCACCACCCGCGAAGACACTTTCGTGTTGCCCACGATCTTGCTCGGCTCGGCGTTTTTCGTGTGCTTTATCGCGTTTATCTTGCTTGCGAACAAGTTTATCAACGCACTCCGTATCCGTTCGGCGAACGAGCGGTTAAGCTCCACCGAGGGCGGCGCAAGACTGTTGGAGATTCGTAGCTATAAACAGCTGTATCAAACTTTGATAGAAAACGGCGCGCAAACGGGCGACGAGGAAGAATAAAATTACACACCGCGCTTTGCAAGCGAGCAAAGCGCGGTGTTTTTTTGCCCTTTCGGCTTCGCGCCGTTCTTTATTTTATAAGGAAGTAAAAAACAGTTGCGCTTTTGCGGTATTTGTGGTATAATATAACTTGGAATCGTATTATGAAAAAAGTATTTTCCTATTTCAAAAACTACAAATGGCAGGCGTTGCTCGGTCCGCTTTTTAAGCTCTTGGAAGCGACCTTCGAACTGCTCGTGCCGTTTATCGTCGGGCTGATCGTCGATCGGGGCTTGGGTGAGAATATCGGCGGGGCGTACCCCAACGCGGATATACCGTTTATCGTGAAAATGTGCTTGGTGCTCGTCGCGTTTGCGCTTTTCGGATTCTTGTTTTCCGTGATCGCGCAGTATTTCGCCGCGCGCACGGCGACGGGCGTTTCGGCGGATATCCGTCGCGATTTGTTCCGCAAGATCCAATCGCTTTCGTATAAGGATTTGGACAGGCTCGGCTCGGCGACCATGCTCACCCGCATGACGAGCGACGTGGATAAATTGCAATCGGGGATCAATCTTGCGCTCCGACTGTTTTTGCGTTCGCCGTTTATCGTGTTCGGCGCAATGCTCACCGCGTATTTTATCGACCCCGATTCCATCGGGATTTTCGCAATCGCCATCGTGGCGTTGGCGATCGTGGTGTACGCCGTCATGCTTATCTGTATGCCCCTGTACAAGAAAACGCAGGGGAAGCTGGACGAAGTGACTCTTTCCACGCGCGAGAACCTCACGGGCGCGCGCGTGATCCGCGCGTTTTGCCGAGAGGAAGAAGAGCGCGCGATTTTCGATAAACGCAACGACGCTTTGAATAAGGGCAGAAAGTTCGTCGGCGGAATCGCCGCGATCACCAACCCGCTCACCTACGCGCTCGTCAACGGCGCGATTATCGCGCTCATTTGGTCGAGCGGATTGCAAGTACAGCTCGGGGATTTGTCCCAAGGTAGCGTTATCGCCCTCTACAACCTCATGAGCCAAATTTTAATCGAGCTGATCAAGCTCGCCAATTTGATCGTCACCGTGACGAAAGCGGCGGCGTGCGGAAGCCGTATTTCCAGCGTTTTGGAAATGCAACCCTCTTTGCAGGTAAGCGAGGACGGGGAAAAACGGGACGAACCGTTTATCGTGTACGACCGCGTTTGCGTGCGGTATAACGAGGGCGCGGACGAGGCGCTTAGAAATATAAGCTTTACCGCCGAGCGCGGGGATACGGTAGGCGTAATCGGGGGTACGGGTTCGGGAAAAACCACGCTCGTCAATCTCCTGCCCCACTTTTACGATACGAGCGCGGGGGAAGTGCGAATCGAGGGGAGAAGCGTAAACGAAAAGGGTATGCAAACGCGCCTACGGGAGCGTATCGGCGTAGTACCGCAAAAAGCGGTGCTCTTTAAGGGCACGCTTCGGGAGAATTTGCTTTGGGGCAAAAAGGACGCGACGGACGAGGAACTTTGGAACGCGCTTGCGCTTGCCCGCGCGGACGGATTCGTCCGCGAAAAGGGCGGTTTGGATATCCCCGTCGAACAGGGCGGTAAAAACTTTTCGGGCGGGCAAAAGCAACGGCTTACTGTCGCCCGCGCGCTCGTAAGAAACCCCGAAATTCTCATTTTGGACGATTCGTCGTCCGCGCTCGACTACGCGACGGACGCGGAGCTTCGCGCGGGCGTGAAAACGCTTGACTTGACCGCGTTTATCGTATCGCAACGCGCTTCGTCCGTCATGCACGCGGATAAAATTGTCGTGCTCGACGAGGGCGAGGCGGTGGGCGTAGGCACGCACGAAGAACTCATGCGAGATTGCTCGGTATATCGGGAAATCTACTTCTCGCAGTACGAAAAGGAGGGCGCATGAAACGGAAGGAAAGTCCTCGGAAACGGGGTACGCTCAAACGCATATTGCGCTACGTGGGAAGATACCCCGTCGCGCTCGTATCGTCCGTTCTTCTCGCCGTCGTGACGGTGGCGGCGACCCTTTGGATTCCCGTTTTGTTCGGGGACGCGATCGACTGTATCGTCGGCGCGGGCAAGGTGGACTTCGATACGCTTAAAACCATTTTTATCAAAACGGCTTGCGCCGCGCTCGTGGCGGGCGTTTCGCAATGGCTTATGAGCCTTTGCAATAATCGTATTTCTTGCAACGTCGTGCGGGATATTCGAAAGGACGCGTTTGCCAAGCTCGGCGCGCTTCCCTTGCAGTATATCGACACCCACTCGCACGGGGATACGGTGAGTCGCGTGATCGCGGACGCCGACCAATTCTCCGACGGCTTGCTCATGGGCTTTACGCAATTTTTCACGGGGCTTATGACCATTCTCGGTACGATCGGGTTTATGCTTCTCACGAATTGGAAAATCGGGTTGATCGTCGTGGTGCTCACCCCGCTTTCCGTGTTCGTGGCGCGGTTCGTGGCGACGCACACGCATAAATTCTTCGTGGAGCAAACGGGTACGCGAGGCGAACAAACGGCGTTCGTGGAAGAGGCGATTGCGGGCTTGAAAACCACGCAGGCGTTCGCGCACGAGGACGAGAACGAGGAAACGTTCGATAAAATCAACGCGCGCCTTGAAAAGGCGTCGTTGAAAGCGACTTTTTATTCCTCGCTCACCAACCCTTCCACGCGGTTTATCAACAATATCGTGTACGCGGTTGTCGCGCTCGTGGGCGCGATCGACGTGGCGAACGGCACGAGCGTGCTGGGCGCGGCGTTTACCGTCGGCGGGTTGACGAAATTCCTCTCGTACGCCAATCAATACACCAAACCGTTCAACGAAATTTCGGGGGTCGTGACCGAGTTGAAGAGCGCGTTTACCTGCGCGGAGCGCATTTTCGAGTTGTTGGACGCGGAAGAGGAAAGCTCGGATACGGGCAACGCGGACTTGGGCAACGCCGAAGGGCGCGTGGATTTGCAATCGGTGTATTTTTCGTATACGAAAGAACGCAAGCTAATAGAGAATCTCTCTCTTTCCGTACCGCGCGGACGGCGGGTGGCGATCGTGGGGAGAACGGGGAGCGGAAAAACTACGCTCATCAATCTATTGATGCGTTTTTACGACGTCACGGACGGCGCGGTGAAAATCGACGGCAACGATTTGCGCGAGATCACCCGCCGATCGCTTCGAAGAAATTACGGCATGGTCTTGCAGGAAACTTGGCTCAAAAAGGGCACGGTGCGGGAAAACCTTTGCATGGGAAAGCCCAACGCCACCGACGAGGAAATCGTGCAGGCGGCAAAGGCGGCGCGCGCGCACGGGTTTATCAAGCGTATGGAAAAGGGGTACGACACCGAACTTTCCGAAGAGGGCGGAGGACTCTCCGAGGGGCAAAAACAACTGCTTTGCATTACGCGCGTAATGCTGTGTTTACCGCCCATGCTCATTCTCGACGAGGCTACCTCGTCCATTGACACGCGCACCGAGCGCAAAATCAGCGAAGCGTTTGAAACGCTCATGCAGGGCAGAACGACCTTTATCGTCGCCCACCGCCTTTCCACGATCGTCAACGCCGATACCATACTCGTTATGGAAAACGGGAGCGTGGTGGAACAGGGCGCGCACGAAGAACTTCTTCAAAGAAACGGCGCGTACGCGCAGTTGTATTACGCCAAGGGCTAACGAACGCTTGGTTGCTCCGTCATAACTCCCGCCCGCTCGTCATAACTCCCACCTGCTTGTCATATAATAGGATAAATATAGTAGGATAAATATAGTAGGACAAAACGAAGACGGAGGGCGTATGCGGTTACACGGGGAGATATTGCAAGGCGAAGAGGGCGTGGGCGCACGCTGTATTTTACTCGTCGGAGGCGGAGGATATTTCGAGGGCGTAAAGTCGGTGGGCGAATTTTCGAGCGAACGGCTCGTACTGTTTTTTGCCCGCGAGAGCGTGGAAATAGACGGCGAAGCGTTCGTGATAAAGAAGTATTGCGACGGCGATTTGGAGCTTTCGGGCAAGATTTTATCTTGGAAGATTGCGGACGGGAGCGGGAAGTAGAGTATGGGATTTTTTCACCGTCGCGAACGGATAGAGATCGAGGGTTTTATGCCCGAACGCGCGCTTTTGAAATTGAAAAGGGCGGGGATTCCCCTCTTTGAAGTAAAAAAAACGCAAAAAAACCGCATACTTTTGTCCGTAAATAAAAAAGATATTGAAAAAGTTTTTGCAATTTATCCCAAGGTGTGCTATAATAATAACGGATATATTCCGTATACGGCGCGTTCTTTGGGGGAAACGGGCGTGGGAAAACCGCTTTCTTGGGCGAAAAAACGCGCGGGGTTTCTCCTCGGCGGTTTGCTGTTTTGTTGCGCTACGCTCTTTTTCGATTCGTTCACCTTCGGCGTGAGTTTCGTCGGTTCGTCGGTGTACGAGCGCGAGGCAAGACAGGCGCTTGAAAGCTACGGGATAAAGCCGTTTGCGCGGTATGCGTCGGGGAACGAGGATCTCGTTTGCTCCAAGCTTCTCGCCCTTGACGGCGTGGAGTTTTGCTCGGTGCAAAAAAAAGGGCTTTGGGTGCGCGTGGAAATGCGCCTTGGCGATACGGTTCGTTTGCAACTTATCGGCGGGGATATGCGGGCACGGCATACGGGCGAAATCCTGTCGATCACCGCGCTTCGCGGTACGCCTTTGAAGAAGGCGGGGGATACGGTGCAGGCGGGCGATACGCTCGTGGGCGGTTGGTTTTCGATAGAAGAAGGGGAGCAGGTATCCGTCGAACCGATCGCGCGCGCGTCGATCAAGTGCGTGCACGAGGGGGAATACGAGGCGGAGGACGCGGAGAGCGCGTTCGCGCGCGCGTATCTTGCGCTTGGATTGGAAGAGGATTGCAAGGTGACGGAAAAAACGGTGGAGAAAAGAGAGAACGGCTTTTTCGTCCGTATCGCGTATACGGCGGTGGAGAGCGTGAATTTATAGGGAGGCACAGTTGGCTGGCGTTAAGAGAAAAGAAACGGTAGATACGAAGTCGGTGGACAGGCTCGCAAAAGTGTTGGGCGCGTTCGACGAGAACCTCAATTTCCTCACGCGGGAATTGGGGATCGTCGCGTACGTCGAGGGCGTGAAAATCCGTTTGGAGGGCGAAGACGAGGCGGTGCGCGTGGGAAGTAAGGTGCTGAACGCGCTCGTGGAGCTTGCTTCGCAGGGCGAAGAGATCGACGAGAGCAGAATCGCCTACTGCGTGGAGCTTGCCAAAGAGGGTAGAGAAGAGGAAATCGCGACCCTTTCGGCGGGTACGGTGGCAATCACCGCGCGCGGGAAACAAATCAAGTGTAAGACGGTAGGACAAAAGGCGTACGTGGACGCGATACGGAAAAACACGGTCGTGTTCGGCGTCGGTCCTGCGGGTACGGGAAAAACCTACCTCGCCGTTTGTATGGCGGTATCGGCGTTCAAGAGTAAGCAGGTGGAGAAGATTATCCTCACCCGCCCCGCGGTGGAAGCGGGGGAAAAGCTCGGGTTTTTGCCCGGGGATTTGCAAACGAAGGTAGACCCCTATTTGCGCCCGCTGTACGACGCGTTGCAAGAAATGCTCGGTTTGGAAACGTACGCAAAACTCATGGAACGGGGCGCGATCGAGGTCGCACCGCTCGCGTATATGCGCGGTAGAACGCTTTCCAACGCGTTTATTATCCTCGACGAGGCGCAAAACGCCACGCGCGAGCAAATGAAAATGTTCCTCACCCGTATGGGCGAGGGCAGTAAAACGGTCGTTACGGGCGATGTCACGCAAATCGATTTGGACGGCAAGCAAAGCGGGCTCGTGCACGCGACGAAGATACTCGACGGCGTGGAAGGAATCGCCGTTTGCAAGCTCACGGCGAAGGACGTCGTAAGACACCCGCTCGTCATGCGGATTATACGCGCGTACGAAGCGGACGAGGAAAAACCGAAAAAAGATAAAAAATCCGAAACCGCGCAAACGGGCGGGGAGAAAGGAGAATAACCAAAGATGGCAGTAAAACAAATCGGGAACAAATGGACGAAAACGCATTTGCTAAAAAGCGTTTTGTGGTTTTTGTTGCATTTTATCATTTTCCTGTTTATAGCGGCGACGTTGCTCTTGTGGGACAGAATGTCGCAAATCGGGGAGTATATGAACGAGCGGGGCGCGGATTATTTATACGCGATCTTTTGCGTGCTATTGCTCGTCGTCATTATGTACGTGTACTTCTTCGTGGAAGATAAAACTATGCTCATGAACGGCAAGAACATATCCTTGCTGTTCACCGTGCTCGACGTATATTTGGTGCTCGCGTGCTTGCTTGGATACAAAGTATCTATCTACGCGCGCCCCGTTGCGCTCGTGGCAATGCTCATGTTCGTGTTGGTGGGAAGACGGGAGGCGATTTTCCTCAATATCATTTCCGCACTCTTGATTTTCGTTATCGATACCTTCGCTATGTCGGAGGCGGAAGTTTCCACGAAAGAGTGCTATTCCTCGCTCATTATCGCGTTCTCCGCGGGTATGTTCGCGATCTTCTTTGCGGGCAAAGCCCGTACGCGGTTTAGCGTTATTTTGATCGGGATCGGGATCGTAATTCCCATGGATATTATCATTTTCCTGCTCGGGCTTTCCAAACTCGTGGAATCGGGCGTGGCGATGGAAACGGTGACGGAATCGCCCATGCTTTCTATCGTTACGGAGATGGGCTTCGGGCTGTTCGGGGGCGTGCTGTCCGCGTTCATATTCCTGTTTATCTTGCCCATATTCGAGGGGATTTTCAACCGTTTGACGGTGTTTCGGTTGCGCGAATTGACGAGCTCGGACGCGCGTATTTTGAAAAAGCTCAAAGCGGAAGCGCCCGGGACTTATAACCATTCCATGATGGTGGCGCAACTCGCGGAAGCGAGCGCGGCGGCGATCGGGGAAAACGTCGATTACGCGCGCGCGGCGGCAATGTATCACGACGTCGGTAAATTGCATTATCCCGAACACTTCACCGAAAACCAAGGGGACTATAACTTGCACGACGAGCTTACGCCCGAGCTTTCGGCGGATATTATCCGTTCGCACGCGAACGACGGGTACGTGCTCATTCGTTCCCACCGCTTGCCCGAATTTTTGGCGGACGTTGCGGTGCAACACCACGGCACGATGCCCATTCGCTATTTCTACGCCAAGGCGCTCAAAATGACGGACGGGGAACTCAATATCGAGGATTTCTCGTACATGGGTCCCAAACCGCAAACCAAGCTCGCGGCGATTATAATGATTTGCGACGCCGCGGAAGCGGCGGTGCGCGCGGTGAACGCGCGCAAGCCCGAGGAAGCGGAAAAGGCGATTCGCGCCATTATCGAAGAGCGTATGGATTTGGAACAGTTCTCCGAGTGCGACGTGACCATGGCGGACTTGACGAAAATCCGTCACGCGCTTGTCAACGCGCTCACGGGCGTGTATCACCATAGAATTAAATACCCGAATATCAAGTACCGCCGTACGGAAAACGGAACGAGGGGGGAAAGCGAATGAGCGAGTTCGTAATTTACGACGACGGCACGCTTTCCGAGGTGCGCATTTCCGCGCTTGAAAAAGCGATTGGGGAAGAGGTGCGCGCGGATATCCCGCTCGCCGTGGAGTTTTTGGCGGTGGATAGCGAAGAGATTCGCCGTTTGAATAGAGAAATGCGGGATACGGACAAAGTAACCGACGTTTTGAGTTTTCCTACGCTCGACGGGATTCGAGGACGAGAGATTAAGGGCGAAGACCACCCCTTCGAGGTGGACGAAGAGGGTCGGCTTTTAATCGGTTCTATCGTCGTTTGCAAGGAGCGGGCAAAGGAGCAGGCGGAGGAGTTCGGACATTCGTACGAACGGGAATTGCACTATTTGCTCGTGCACGGCGTTATGCATTGTTTGGGGTACGACCATATCACCGACGAAGACCGCGCGCAAATGCGCGAGCAAGAAGAAAAAGTCTTGAAAAAATTAGGAATTACACGGGAGTAAACGAATGAAAAGAAGATCGTTTTTGCGTTGGAAAGATTTTAAGAGAAGGGCGGTGACGCTCTCCTACGACGACGGACCGAAATTCGACGAACGCTTGATAGAAATTATGGAAAGCAACGGCTTGAAAGGCACGTTTAACCTCAACAGCGGTTTTATGCCCGAAGAGGACGGGCTGTGGCGCGTTTCCACGCAAAAGGCGTTGAAGCTGTACGCCAACCAAGAAATAGCCGTGCACGGCGTAAAGCATCTTTCGCTTGCGGAAGTGGACGGGGCGATGGCGACGGACGACGTGGTAAACGATCGAAAAAACCTCGAAAAACTGTTTGGAAGAATCGTGAAAGGTATGGCGTACGCCAACGGTTCGTATGACGATAGCGTAGTGGAAATTTTGAAAAACTGTGGGATTTGGTACGCGCGCACGGTGGACGCTACCAACGGTTTTGATTTACCCGAGGATTTTTTGAAATGGCATCCCACCTGTCATCACGGCGCGCCGAATTTAATGGAGCTTGCGAAAGCGTTCGTAGAGGAATCGGACGATTTGGGGTATTTTTGGTGGAAAGGACCTATGCTGTTCTATCTTTGGGGGCATAGCTACGAGTTTAACGACCGCAATAATTGGGAGATTATCGAAGAGTTTGCCAAGTATATGGGCGGTAGAGAGGATATTTGGTACGCGACGAACGGGGAGATTTACGAGTACGTACAAGCGTACGATAGGTTGGAATTTTCCGCGGACGGCGGGTATATTCACAATCCCAGCGCAATCGACGTGTATATTTGTTATTTCAGGAGAAATTATCTCGTTCCCGCGGGGCAAACGGTGAAAGCGGACACGAGTTATTAAAAGGAGAAAATCTTATCAATGAGAAGTGGATATATTGCCGTAATCGGCAGAGCAAACGCGGGAAAAAGCACGCTAATTAACGTCATGGTCGGGGAGAAGGTGTCTATCGTTTCCCCAAAACCGCAAACGACGCGCGATCGGATATTGGGCGTACTTACCGAGGACGATTATCAAATCGTATTCGTGGATACGCCGGGGATATACAAAGCGCATAACGCGCTTACGGACATGATGATGCGTACGACGGAAACGAGCGCGAAAGCGGTGGATTTTATTTTGTACGTGGTGGACGGGCACGACGGGATCTCGGAAGAGGATTTCACGCTCATGAAAAAGTATAAATCGCTTGGCTTGCCCATGGCGGTTGCGTACACGAAAATCGACATTATGCCCAAGGAAAATATCCCTTTGGATATGGCGAAGTTTTCCGATTCGGGCTTGGACGTGGACGTATTCCCCGTATCGGCGCGAAAGGGCAAAAATATCCGCGCGCTCAAAGAGTTTTTAGCAAAAAGCATGCCCGAGGGGGATAAAATTTTCGAGCAGGATATCGTATCGGACAAAAGCGAACGGTTCATGATTGCGGAAATCATGCGCGAAAAAATCCTCTTGAAGTTCGACAAAGAAATCCCGCACGGGATCGCGATCGTAATCAACACGTTCCAGCAAAACGACAACGGCGTGTACGAGATTAACCTCGATATCGTATGCGAGCGCGCCAATCACAAAGCCATTTTAATCGGCAAGCAAGGCAAAGCCATCAAAGAAGTTTCGTCTTTTGCCCGCCAAGACATGGAAAAATTCTTAGGCGCAAAGGTCTTTCTCACTACCTACGTCAAAGTCAAAGAAGATTGGCGCGAACGCCCGAATTTATTGAAGGAGTATGGGTACGAGGATATCAAACTGTAAAACGGTGTAAAACAAAGAATCCGCTACGCATTTCTTCGTCGAGTTTACGTTTCGTCTTGGTCACGTACGGAAAAGTACGCTCCCTGCGACGAATCCGCACTCTCCTCGAACTGCTTGCGTCTTGCTTTGTTTTACTTCGGTTTATTCGGGGGAGTCGGTAGACGGACTTCGTAATACGGCGTTGGACTGCGTTTTTCCTCGCTCGTTTACGCCAAGTAAACTCCCGTCGGAAAAGCCTCGTCCGCCTTGTCTTACTCGCGTCTTGCTTTGTTTTACTTCGGTTTATTCGGGCAAGTCGGTAAACACGAAGAATCCGCTACGCATTTCTTCGTCGAGTTTACGTTTCGTCTTGGTCACGTACGGAAAAGTACGCTCCCTGCGACGAATCCGCACTCTCCTCGAACTGCTTGCGTCTTGCTTTGTTTT
>JAFQGG010000008.1 GCA_017415505.1 Clostridia bacterium | reverse complement strand
TGCTTCGCACCCCAAAGCTTAGATTTTTTAGGGATTTTTGGTGAGGAGGAAGCAATTATACCAAAGTATTATAATGACGACGAGCCGAAAAGCGCAAAAAAGATAGCTTTGGGGCTGGCTTAGATTATATTGCTTTGGTTAATTATGCCTTTTTTTGGAACAAAAAAACCCGAAAAACGGACTTCTTCCGTTTTTCGGGACGGTATTCCTACCGCGGTGCCACCCAAATTGACCTCTCGGTCCACTTATCTCCGCACTATCATGCGGTCCGCGCTGTCACGGGCGCGCCCCGTCGATTGCTACTTGCGCTACGCGCGTTCGTTCGCCCTCGGAAGCCCATTCCGCGTTACGTTCTCCGTCGCGCTCCCACCGTCCGCGACTCTCTGGGGGAGAAGAGGTAAGCGTACTTACTCTTCCTCGTCGGTTTGTTTTTTCGGCTTCGCTCCGTAGAGCCGTCGCCTTATTTTCTCTATAATATCATATTTTTCGATTATAGTCAAGCGTTTGAACGAAAAAATCGAAAAAATATTTCAAAAAACGATAATCGCCTTGGAATCTTGCGACTCCAAGGCGACTACCTATATGATAAGGGGGAAAATGATGAGCTATGTTGCGTTCGGTTGTCCCCAACCGATTTACAAGTATATTTTATCATATCTTTTCGAAAAAGTAAAGAAAATTTTTTAATTTTTTCAAAAAACTTTTTTTGCATACCTATCGCGCAAAAAATGTCAATTTCCAACATTTTAACATATAATAAATGTGAATATGTTATATTTTGACATTTTTAACCAAGGAAACGGCATAAGAAACAGCAAAGGACGACGGAGGCGAGGTACGAAAAGAGGGCGATGGCGAGAGCGAGGGGGAGTTTTTTGCGTTTTACGCCCGCGAAGTAGACTGCACCGATATAGAAAATGGTTTCGGACGAGCCGTACGCCACGCACGCGCACGTGCCGATATAGCTATCCACGCCGTACTTTTCCAAAATTTCCGAGAGTACGGCGATGCCACCGCTCCCCGAAAGGGGTTTGATAAACACGAGCGAGGCGATTTCCTCGGGCACGCCGAGGGCGTGAAAGAAGGGCGCGATCACGCGCGTGATCGCGCCATCCAAACCGCTCGCTTCGAGCAGTTTGCAAAGCATAATGACGGACGCGATATACGGAAACACGGACACGACGAGAGGGAACGCGCCCTTGACCCCTTCGGTGAAGCTGTCGTACAGCTTGACTTTTTTCACGAGCGCGTACACGAAAGAGAGCAAAAACAAAAGGGGTACGATACAGCCCAAAATGCGGTTCATCTTATACCTGCCCCCTTCGTTTTTTATAAATATCGGGGGCGTGTACGCGTTTGGGGTGCAAGAAAAGGCGGGTAAGAAGCACGCCGAGCAGGGTGGAAAAGAGGGTGGTGAGCATGGTGGGGATTACGATAATCGCAGGCGCGGCGCTTTGCATAGCGACGCGCACGCCGATAATGGAAGTGGGGATAAGTTGCAAAGAAGTGGCGTTGAGTACGAAGAAGAGCGCGGAGGCGTACTCCGCGTTTTCCGTCTTATCAAGAAGCTTTGCCGCCTTGATTCCGTAAGGGGTCGCCGCGCCCGAAATACCGATCAGGTTGACGGAGAGGTTCATGCACACGGCGTCGAGCGTTTCGCTATCGTCCGTGTGAAACGCTTTTTTGGCGAGCGGGCGCAAGAGCGCGGATACTTTTTTCGACACTCCGCTGTCTTCCCAAACCCGCATAAGCCCCAGCCAAACGGCGTAGGTGGCAAGCAGGGAAAGACACAGCGTACCGCTTTTCGTCGCGCCGTCGAGCAAGGCGGGCAGGAACGCGGAAGGGTCGAGAACGAGTAATAGGAGCGCGGAAAGGATAAAGATAACGGCAAAAACGAGATTCATGAGATAAATATATGCGCCCGCGCGCGCGAAAATGCGTAAAAACGGTTTACTTTTCTTATGAAAAGTAGTATAATGGTGAAAGAGCAATTACGGACAAGGAGCGTTTATTATGACGAAAAAACCTTATTATATTACGACGGCGATTGCCTATACTTCGGGCAAACCGCATATCGGGAACACGTACGAAGCCATTCTCGCGGACGCGATCGCGCGGTTCAAGCGTAAAGAGGGTTACGAGGTGTTTTTCCAAACGGGTACGGACGAACACGGGCAAAAGATTGAAGAGAAAGCGAAAGCCGCGGGCGTTTCCCCGCAGGCGTTCGTGGACGGCGTGGCGGGAGAAATCCAAGGGATTTGGGATTCCGTCGGCACTTCCTACGATAAATTCATGCGTACGACGGACTTGTATCACGTGAAACAAGTTTCGAAAATTTTCAAGAAATTCTACGACCAAGGGGATATTTACAAGGGCTACTACGAGGGTATGTACTGTACGCCCTGCGAATCGTTTTGGACGGAGAGTCAGCTCGTCGAGGGGAAGTGCCCCGACTGCGGTAGAGAGGTCAAGCCCGCGAAAGAAGAAGCGTATTTCTTCAAAATGGGCAAGTACGCCGACCGCTTAATCGAACATATCAACGCGCACCCCGAATTTATTCAACCCGTTTCGAGAAAGAACGAAATGATGAACAACTTCCTTTTGAAGGGGTTGCAGGATTTGTGCGTGTCGCGCACCTCGTTCAAGTGGGGGATTCCCGTCGAATTCGACCCCCGTCACGTGGTCTACGTATGGATGGACGCGTTGACGAACTATATCACGGGGATCGGGTACGACGCGGACGGCAACCACGGCGAGAACTATAAAAAGTTCTGGCCCGCTGATTTGCACCTGATCGGGAAAGACATTCTCCGTTTCCACACCATTTATTGGCCCATATTCCTCATGGCGCTCGGCGAACCGCTTCCCAAGCAAGTGTTCGGGCATCCTTGGTTGTTGATGGGCGACGGCAAAATGAGCAAATCGAAGGGCAACGTCATTTACGCGGACGATTTATCCCGCCTGTTCGGCGTGGACGCGGTGCGTTATTTCGTACTCCACGAAATGCCGTTCGACAACGACGGGCAAATCACTTGGGAGCTGGTGGCGGAGCGGTTTAACACCGACCTTGCCAACGTGCTTGGCAACCTCGTGAGCCGTACGGTGGCTATGATCGAGAAATATTTCGGCGGTACGGTGGTGAAATCGTTGGAACAAAACGAGCAAGACCCCGATAGCGAGTTCAAAGCGACGGTGACGGCGACGGTGGCGAAGGTGCAGGCGAAAGCGGACGAACTGCGTATCGCGGACGCGATCTCGGAGATTTTCACCCTCTTCCGTCGTGCGAATAAATATATCGACGAAACCATGCCTTGGGCGCTTGCCAAGGACGAGAGCAAAAAGGCGCGCCTCAACGACGTGCTGTATAACCTTGCCGAAGCCGTGCAAATCGGCGCGAGCCTGCTCGACAGCTTCATGCCCGAAACGAGCGCGAAAATTTTCACCGCGTACGGCGGGGAAAGCCGTTCGTTCGAGGACTGCGCGAAGTTCGGACTTCGCGAAAGCGTGACGGTAACGCCCACCGCGCCCCTGTTCGCGCGGATTGATTTCAAGGCGTTAGAGCCGGAAATCGAAAAGATTCGGAAGGCGCAAATCGCCGAAGCGCAAGCTTCGCAATCGCCCGTAAAGGAAGCGGAAGCGGAAGTGGAAAGCGAAAGCGTGCCCGAAATTTCGTTCGACGACTTCTTGAAGGTGCGCTTGCAGGTGGGCGAGATTATCGCGTGCGAAAAAGTGCCCAAATCCTCTAAGCTGTTGAAAGAAACGGTGAAGTTCGGCAACGAAACGCGGACGATCGTTTCGGGGATCGCCAAGCATTATACGCCCGAGGAAATGGTGGGCAAAAAGGTGGTGTTCGTCACCAACCTTGCGCCGAGAAAGGTGTGCGGAATCGAATCGCAAGGCATGATTTTGGCGGCGGAGGACGAGAACGGTACGCTTTCGCTCGTCGCGCCCGAAAAGGATATTAACAGCGGAACGGTGCTCGGCTAATGCTAATCGACGCGCATTGTCACCTCACGGGTGACGAATACGAAGAAACGGGTGGCGTCGCGCGCGCGATTGCGCGCGCGAAAGAAGCGGGCGTAGGAATTATCGTTTGCTCGGGCTTTGATCTCGATTCCTCGATCAAAGCAAAATCGCTTGCCGAAGCGCACGAGGGCGTGTACTTTTGCGCGGGCTTTCACCCGAGCGAGCTGAACGAGTACCAAGAGGGCGATTTAGAAGAAATCGCCAAGCTTTGTCAAAGCGATAAATGCGTGGCGGTGGGCGAGATCGGGCTGGATTACCATTTCGACGATAACCCGCCCAAGCCCCTGCAAAAGGAGCTGTTTGAAAAACAGTTGCGCCTCGCTTGCGAGGCGGGGCTTCCCGTCGTACTGCACAGCCGTGACGCGGCGGCGGATACGCTGGAAATATTAGAGCAAAATCGGGAACTTTTGAAGTTTGGCGGTTTGATGCACTGCTACTCCTATTCCCCCGAAATGTCGGACGCGTTTTGCGCGTTGGGCTTGCATTTCTCGTTCGGCGGACCGTGTACCTTTAAGAACGCGAAAAAGGTGTGGGAGAGCGTTCAACGCATACCTGCCCACCGCATTTTATCGGAAACCGATTGCCCGTATCTAACGCCCGTGCCCTTTCGGGGCACTTTCCCCAACGAACCGAGTATGGTTTCGTTCGTGGTGGAAAAGCTCGCCTCGCTCAAAGGCGTAAGCACGGAAGAGATGCAAAAGCGTATATACGATAACGCAAAAGCGTTATTTTTCAAATTAAAATAAACAGGTGAGTTTTATGGAAGAGAACAAGAATAATCCAAACGCGCAAGGACAAGGACAAAATCAAACCTCGAACCAAGGTCAAGGTAGACGCAGACGGCGTAAGCACAAGAGCGGTAAAGGCGGGAACAACAACGCCGTACAGGCGCAAGGACAGGCGCAAGAGCCGACAAAGCAACCCGCGCCCGCGGTGCAACAGTCCAAGCAAATCCAACAGCCGTCCGCGCAACAGCCCAAGCAAAACCAACAAAAGCAGGGCAAGAAAAAGCAAAAACAGCAAAACAAGCAACCGGACGACGGGCGCAAGGACACTTACGCGTACACGCTCGACGGGAATTTGTATATCAACCTAACGAACAAATGCTCCAACGGCTGTGATTTTTGCGTGCGCAACGAGCGCACGAGTTATTACGGGAATTATCTTTGGCTTCGTCACGGCGATCCGACGGCGGAGAAGGTAATTTCGGCGGTAAACGGCATGGGGGATTTAACGAAGTTCAAAGAAGTAGTATTTTGCGGGTTCGGCGAGCCGACTTATAAAGTGTCGGAAATGCTCGCGCTTTGCGACTTTTTCCATGAAAAAGGCTTAAAAACGCGCTTGAACACGAACGGACAGGGCAACCTTATCAACAAGCGGGATATCGTACCCGAACTCAAAGGCAAAATCGATTTCGTGAACGTATCGTTGAACGCCTCTTGCGCGGAGAAGTACCAAAAAATTTGCCGTTCGCAGTACGGCGAAAGCGGATTCGAGGCAATGGTAGAGTTTGCCAAATCCTGCCGTCGCAACGGCGTACCCTGCCGATTCTCTATCGTCGATTGTATCGGTGAAGAGGAAGTGGAGTCCTGCAAGAAGCTCGCGCAAAGCGTGAACGTGCCGTTATATATCCGCAATTATATCACCGACTCCTAAAAAACGGAGAATCCGCGTCGCAATACAGCGTCGAACTGCGTTTTTTCTCGCTCGTTTACGCTCAGTAAACTCCCGTCGAAAAAGCCTCGTTCTCCTTGTCTTGCTCGCGTCTTGCTCCGTTTTTCTTCGCTCGGCACAAAGTTGAACGGAAAACCCGCAACGAACCAAAACTTAACCATGGTTAAGTTTTGTGACACGGGTCAAGGGACGAAGTTCCTTGTGGGGTGTAGGGGTGAAACCCATACGCCGACGGCAGTCCCGTTCGGAGAACGGAAGAAAAGCCCCACTTAAAGCAACCGCAGGTTGCGCCCCACGCGAAGCGTTATCCCGTCAGGGAAAGACGAAAAACTTAACCATGGTTAAGTTTTTAGAAAAGGGTTGGTGAGAGCAAAAAGGCTGTCAAAACGGCGGTGTAGTAACCCGACCAAGAATGATAGATGATGGTTATATCAAAGCCCGAAAAGAATTTTCGCCTACAAAATACGGCGCAATCCGTCGCAAATCGTTCGGTTACATACCCCGCGGGTATGCGCCCTCGCGATTTGCTCGTCTTGCTTGCATTTTCCAACGGCGAAATGCTACGCGAATCCGTTTCGGGCTTCGACATAACCATTTAGGTGCAGGCTTAGCCTGCCCATGGGTAAGTTTTAATGAAATTCGGCTACGCCGAATGAAATCCGCCCAAGGCGGGTGAAATTGCTACGCAATGAAATTTTGCTTCGCAAAATGGCAGGCTTAGCCTGCTGCGCCCCACGCGAAGCGTTCATCCCGTTAGGGAAAAAGAGAAAGTTCATTTACGATTTGCAGAGGTAGTTATGCAAGATTTACGCTCCGTGTTGATAAAACACGGTTTTCAATTTAAGAAGCAGTTTGGGCAGAACTTCATTTCCGATACCAATTTGCTTTCGTCGATCGTCGTCGCTTCGGGGATTGACGAAAATACCACGGTCGTGGAAATCGGTTGCGGAGCGGGTACGCTCACGCGCGCGCTCGCGGAGCGCGCGAAGAAAGTCTACGCGTTCGACGTGGACAAAGACTTACAGCCCGTTTTGGCGGAAACGCTCGCGGGCTTGGAAAACGTGGAAGTCATTTTCCGCGATTTTAGCAAAGTCAATTTGCCTGAGCTGGAAAAGGAAATCGGGGAGTACACCGTCGTAGCCAATCTTCCCTACTACATCACGACCCCGCTCGTTACCAAACTCCTCGAAGAGGGGGAAAAGGTGCAGGGGCTTTCGATCATGGTGCAGGAAGAGGTCGCGGAGCGGTTTTGCGCCAAGGAAAACACGCCTCAATACGGCTCGATCACGGCGGCGATCGCCCTCAAAGGCACGGCAAAAATCGTCAAGCGCGTTTCGCGGAATCTATTCTACCCCCGCCCGAACGTGGATTCGGCGGTGGTGAAAATCACTTTCGAAAAAGACCGTATTCCCGTGCGTAGCGAAAAGGCGTACCGTCAAACGGTGAAATGCGCCTTTTTGAACCGTCGCAAGACCTTGGAAAACAACCTCGTCAACTTCTTCAAAGTGAACAGGGAAACGGCAAAACGCATACTCCAACAGGCGGGCGTGGACGAAAAAGCGCGGGGCGAAACGCTTTCTCCGCTTGCGTTCGCGCGCCTTTCCGACATCTTGGTGGAAGCGGGTATTATTAAGATTTGACGGGGGCAGGTATGGAACGAAAGTATATTTTCGTAAGCTATGCACACAAGGACGGGGAGCAGGTGCTTCCCATGATCTCCGCGCTTCGTAGCGCGGGCTACGAGGTGTGGTACGACGAGGGAATCGAGGCGGGTACGGAGTGGCCCGAGTATATCGGGGAAAAGCTCGTGGGCTGTTCCCTGTTTCTCGCTTGCATTTCCGAAAACGCCATGGAGTCTATCAACTGCCGTAACGAGATCCACCTCGCCATTTCCAAAAAGAAAGAAATGCTCGTAGCGTACTTGGAAAAGACGGAGCTTTCCCCCGGCATGGAATTACAGCTTGGCAGTATGCAAGCGATTTTCCGTTACCGCCACGCGAGTGAGGAAAGCTTTTTCGAAGAGATGACCTCGGCGCGGATTCTCCGTCGCATTTTCTACGGGGAAGAACCGCCCAAAGACAAGAAACGCGCCTCCTACTTAACCGCCGCGCTCGGCGGTTTGAGCAAAAGCGGGTTCACCCCCGAACAAAGGGAAGTGAAAAAGAAGATCGAAGCCTTGCTCGAATCTTTCAAAATCAAAAATGCGGAAATCGTTTCCGCCGAGGAAGGACCGACCGTCACCCGTTACGCTTTGCGTATCGAAGCGGGCGTTCCCGTCCGTAAAATTATGAACTTAAAAGCGGATTTTGCGCTCGCGCTCGGGGTTATGGAAGTGCGCCTCGTGCCCGATTACGGGCAAGGACTTTTGTGCGTGGAAGTGCCTAAGAAAGACCGCAAAGTGGTCACGCTCGGAGAGCTGTTGTTCGCGGACGAGTACACGGATGCGCCGAGCGAAACGCTCACCGTCGCCATGGGTCAAACCGCGCTGGGCGAAAACACCTACGGCGAGCTTTCCAAAATGGTACATATCCTCGTCGGCGGGGCGACGGGTATGGGTAAATCGCGGTTTTTGCACGGGCTTCTCATTTCTCTTATCGCGAAATATACCCCCAAAGAATTACAGTTTTTGTTGCTCGATCCCAAAACGGTTGAGTTCATGCCGTACGCGGGTTTACCGCACCTGCTTGCGGGGGAGGTGCTCACCGATCTCAAAAAGGGCGTGCGCGCGTTACAATGGGTCGTCGGGGAAATCAACCGCCGTTACGAGCTGTTCAAAAGCGCGGGCAATTACTGTTTCAATATCGACAAATATAACGCGCAAAAATCTACCGAAGAAAAACTCCCTAAAATCGTCGTGGTGATCGACGAGCTTGCCGACTATATGGCGTTGGACGGCAAGACGACGGAAAAGGCGATTTGCGCGATCGCGCAAAAGGCGCGCGCGGCGGGGGTTCACTTGATCCTTGCCACCGCCCGCCCGAGCGCGGACGTGATCACGGGTATGCTCAAAGCAAATATTCCCACGCGCGTGGCGTTCCGCGTGAGCACGGCGATCGATTCCAACCTGCTGTTGGATACCTTCGGAGCGGAAAATCTGCTCACCAAAGGGGATTATCTTTGGAAAGATATCGCCTCGCCCGCGCCCAAGCGTATGCAAGCACCCTACGTATCCGATTCGGAAATGGAAAGCGTGATTGAGTTCGTGAAAAAGAACAACGAACCGAATATCGACCAAAGCGCGGTGCAATTCCTCTCAGAAGGTTTTTAATAAGAAAATAGGCGTCAAGCAAAAAAGCTTGACGCCTAATTCTTTGAAAGTACGAAATCAAACGAGCAGGAACAGCCCGCAAAGCAAGCCGAGCACCATGCCCCCGAAAAGGTCGGACGGGTAATGCACGCCGAGCGCGAAACGGATATATCCAAGCAATAGCCCCAAAACTATTAAACAAATACCTGCCCCCAAGAAATGGGGTAAAAACACGGTGGCAATTACGAACGCACAGGCAAGGTGACGAGAGGGGAAACTCTCTTTATCCTTGCTTTTTTTGCGCAAAATCGGCGTGATATTCGCGCCCCGCTCGCTGTACGGGCGCGGTCTGTCGATTGCAAGTCGGAGCACGGCGACGGCGAATAGGCAAAAGAGGGGAATGAACAGCAGTTTTATCAAAGACTCCGTTTCCAACCCATCCCAAATCGCCCAAGCAAGAAGCCCCGCGTACGCAAAAAAGAATAGCAGGGTGAGCGCGTGATTGGAAAACAGCAACGCACGCTTGGCGCGCGGTCGGCTGTTCCAAAACGCCGAATTTTTTTCGTATAGAGTTTTATAATTGTATTTCATATAAACAGTATAGCACAAATCCCCCAAAAAAGCAAGCGCGGAGGAAGAACCCCGTTATATTTACAAAAAAAATGTAAAATAGAATGCAAAATGCTTGACAATGGGGGGGGGGGGTATGTTATAATGTGAAAACAAAGTACATAGAATACTTTAATAATAATTTTTTTTGCAGGAGGTTTTTATGGCAAAAAAGAAAGGTTTGAAAGCATTGGTTTTCGGCGCAGTGTCTATGACGCTGAGCTGTTCCATGCTGGTAGGCACGACGTTTGCTTGGTTCACGGACAGCGTGACGAGTAGCAACAACGTCATCAAGTCGGGTAATCTCGACGTAGAAATGTATTGGGCAGAAGGAACGGAAGACCCTACGCAAGCGAATTGGGCGGATGCATCCAAGGGCGCAATTTTCAATTATGATAATTGGGAACCTGGTTACACGCTTGCAAGACACGTAAAAATTTCCAATGAAGGTTCTCTTGCGCTGAAATACAAAATCGGTATTGCAACGGAAGAAGAGGTGAGCGAGCTTGCGGACGTAATCGACGTATACTACGCAGACCCCGCCGTGCAAGTGGAAGAACGCGTAGACGTTACGGAACTTGAAAAGTTGGGTACGTTATCGCAAGTAATTGCGAATATGGGTACTACGGCAAGCGGTGCATTGGAAGCGGGAAAATCGGACGTGATTACGCTCGTAATGAAAATGCAAGTTGAAGCTGGTAACGAATATATGAATATGAGTATCGGCGGGGCGTTTTCCGTGAAACTGATTGCAGGACAACAAATGGAGGAAAACGATTCCTATGACAATACGTACGACGAAGACGTAACCTTGGCGTTTGACAGCGTTTGGGACGGAACGGTGGATACGACTTGGTACGACGATACGAAAACGGAGTTTAAGTTGGATGAAGCGGAACAATTTGCGGGATTTGGCAAATTGGTAGATCAAGGCAATACCTTTGCGGGTAAGACGGTAAAATTGGAAAGCGACTTGAACTTGTACGTAGAGGGCGCGGACGGTGAACCCGTTTCTTTCGACCCCATTGGCTACGGTTACAATACGGTGTTCAAAGGCACGTTCGACGGACAGGGACATACGATTAAAAATCTCTATCAAAACGGTTGGGCGCTTGGGCTTTCTTACAGCACGGAAGGTGGCGGTTTGTTTGCTTCCGTCGTGGACGCAACCATTAAAAACGTAAATATTGAGAACGCGGATATCGTTATGGAATGTATCGACATGGGTACGGTCGTTGGATATTCCTACGGAAATTGTACGTATGAAAATATTACGGTAAAAGATACGACGGTGCAAAATTATAACCGTTACACGGGTGGTGTCGTTGGCGAAGTTAACGGTGCGCAAACGTTTAAGAATATCCGCGTGGAAGATACGGTAATTTCTGCCCTTTGGGGAACGTTCGATTGCTCCTTGGGTGGTATCGTCGGCGGAAAGTGGGGCGACGCACAACTTACGTTTGAAGATTGCTACGTGGCTTGCGAACTTGATGCGTACAACGACGTTACTTCGGCATACCATTGGTATGCATATCGTCTTTCGGGTATGTTGATTGGGAACTCGGAAGAAACGCAAGTGAGTGACGACGGGACGACGTATGCAACGGCAAGCTATCTTACGGCTAACAACTGTACGGTCGTTTACGGCGATTGGGTGAATTATACTTATTGCGAATTTGGAGCAATGGCATACCCGTACGCAAGAGCGCAAGCGGGACTTTCTTTCGGAGCATATTGTAATCCGAGAGAAGCTGCAATGATGGATGCGAACGGAAACAAGGTAGTGGACGAAACGCACGCGCATAACGACGGGGAAGCCCATCATTTGCTGTTGGTATTCGACCAATTGTTCGGTGGAGATAAAGGCGTATACGGCACGGCAAAGCACGCTGGCGTTACGGTGCAATATCCCGACGGAACGGTCGTGGTAGGCTAAAAAACAAAAAAGAAAGTCGCTTCTTCGGAAGCGACTTTGTTTATTGAAAGAAAGGTAGATTGCGCTTGCGCAAGCGAAGCACGGCGAAATAGAGGGGCGCGCCGAGCGCGTACACCCAAACGCTTTGCGTTAAAAGCATGGAAGCAAAAAAGCTCCAATAGGCGATCGTTACGCTTTCGTAGCCTGCGCTTCCTCCGCACAAAAAGACGATAATCAGCGGGATAATAAACGCGTTGCAAAGCACGGGGAATATTCCGCCGACGAGGAATTTCACGACAGCGTTTTTGAGAAACAACCCCACCGTGTACGAGCCGAGCGAGGCAATCAGCGTTGCAAGCGAGCCGATAAACACGTCGTAGAAAAGATAGGGCGAGGTGAGGTTGGACAGCATACACCCGATATACAGCGCGGGAATCGCCTCGGGGAAAAAGAGGGGTAAAATGCAAAGCGCCTCTGCTGGACGGATTTGGAACGGTCCGAAGGCAAAGGGCATAAATGCGTAAGTAAGGGCTACGTACAGCGCGGCGATCACGCCCGCGCGACAAAGCTTGCGCGTAGAGTTTTTCATAAAATTGTACCTCGGTTTTTTTAGTAAGAAGTGTTTTCCGAAAACCTTCTTGTGCTTTATAGTATAGCACCTTTTTTTTGTTCCGTCAAGCGATTTCGCGCCGAATTCATTCGGCGCGTTTGCTTTTTTGGCGTTGCCAAAGTACGGCGGAGAGCGCGTCGGACACGATTTCCGACATGGTATAGACGAGGTTGAGCCTCGTGGTGTTGAGGAGTCCGTAGTTCGCCACCGATTTCTCCGCGACGATACCCATAACGGAAATATCTCCGATACTCCCGAGTTTTTTATTCGCGCCCGCGCCGGGGCGCAAGGGCGCGTTCGAGAGTTTGATAAGCCCGATATCCCCTTCCGCGCCCACCGCCGCGTCCACGGCGACGATTAGGCTCGCGGGGTGCGTTTCTTTGAGGAACGCGCGCAGGTACTTGATTTCCTTCGCCGTCACGGGCGCGGAGAGCGTACCGTAGATAAACGCGTGCAAACCCTGCGTTTTATGTTTGAGCATAGATCCCGCAATCGGACCGAGGCTATCGCCGATCGCGAGGTCGCTACCGATACAAACGACGACGGGCGGGGCGTCGAAGTTGCCGTCGAAGGCTTTGCAAAACGCCCTGTCTTCCGCCCCGCCGTTCGTTTGGAAACGGCGGGGGGTAAGTTTTCGGGAAAGTTCTTCTTTGAGCAGTCTGTCCAAGGCGAGCGACGCGCCGTCCACGGCGAATTTATTATAGATATGAAAAGCGTATTCCATGCAAGTTTTCCTTTATAGTACGGTTTCCGAAAGTATTGCCGTTTGCGCCCTTTTATAAACGCGAAAAATAAAAATAAAAAAAATTGTAAAATTTTTGTTAATTTTCTTGAAAAATTCTTATAAGTGTGGTATAATGAAAGCGAACCAAAAAAATAGGGAGGTTATTATGTGGATTAACGCATTAAATGCGTCCTGGGCGAATATTGTCGTAGATATTATCGCGGGGATCGCAATTCTCATTTTTGCGATTATCGCGGCGAAGAAAGGATTTATCGACTGTTTCTTCTCGCTCGTGACGACGATTTTGGCAATCGTGTTGGCGTTCTCGCTCATGAAATCGGTGATGCGGTGGACGGGCGGTTTGTTCGGTTTGGAGGACGTGATCATTAAGGGGTGCGAAAACGCGCTGTTAAAAATCAAGGGATTCAGTTTGGATATTTCCAACGCGGGGATCGAAGCGGCGCTTGCGGAGCAGGATTTGCCTAAATTCTTGATCGATATGGTTATCGAGCAGTTTGGTAACGCAGACCTTGCGGCGGGTACGACGCTTGCCATGATCGTAGGTAGCTCGCTCGGCTCGCTCATTACCAGCCTTATCGCTTGGGTCGTGGTGTTTATCGTCGCGAAGCTTTTGCTTTGGATCGTGAAAAAGATTATTATGGCGATCGTGGACAGCGTATCGCCCGTGGCGTTCGTCAACCATTTGCTCGGTTTCTTTATCGGGGCTTTGGAGGGCTTGCTTATCGTGAGCCTCGTCGTCGCGATTTTGGGTATCATTCCCGCGGAAGGACTTACGAATTTCTTTAACGAATGTACTTTCGTGAAATGGTTGTTCCACCACAACCCGTTGAATACGGTGCTTGGCTGGATTCTCGTATAACGATACATAAAGGCGCGCCCCGAATCGCAATTCGGGGCGCGTTTTGCAAAAGGAGAAACTTATGCCTATAAAATCGAGTCAATTCGTACGGCAGGGAAAAAAGACCTTCCGTTTTTACAGGCTTTCGGGCGGTGTGTACGATTGCAATATTCTCTACGAATACGGCTATTTCCAAGGCGATACTTGCGTGGGTATGCGCTACGCGCACAAAAAATACACCGAGTATGAGGACGACCCCGACGAAAAGGACGGGATCGGCGGTATGATACCGATACGCACGCGTTCGCTTTGGCTGGGTACTTTCGTCGGCGGTAAAAAGCAGGGCGTTTGCTACGAACGCGTGTGGGGCGAGGTGAAAAACTTCGGCGTATACGACGGCGACGGGCTTTTGAGCGAGCAGGCGTTTTTGGCACGATGCGAAAAGGAAACGCTTGCAGACGGCGCGACGGCGTTCGTTTGGCAAAATATCGCCTTGATTTGCCAAGACGGAAAAACCGTCTATTTCGGCGGAGTGGACGAACGGCGCAACCCTTGCGGGTTCGGCGCGCGCTACGGCGCGCAAACGGAGTACGGCTTTTTCCGCGCGGACGGGCGCGAAGCGTTCGAGTTTGAAAGTTGGGAAAAGATGCAAGTAGACGCGGTGGAAGAGGACGGGTTTAGCGTGTTGCGCGAAATGGACTTTTTCGACGACGGGGACGTGCGCTATACCGTGCGCGAGGGAAGCTTCGCGGGCGGAAAACTCAACGGGCTGGGTCTGCGGAAGTACCTCTCCCAAGTGAACGGCGCTTACGCGTATCAAACCCTTGCGGGGGTGTTTGCAGACGGGGAACTCGTATTCGGGTATCGCGACGCGTACGAAAGCGGGGGTAGGAAATGCGCGCCCGCCTCGTTCGGGTACGCGGACGGGCGCGCCGTGGAAGACTACGGGCAGGTATGCGTTTACGAGGGGAAAACCTACTACGGTGAAACGGAAAACGGGATTCCAAACGGTATCGGTTGGCTGATAGAATCGGACGAAAAAGCGTGCAAGGGCACTTTCAAGAACGGCAAACTGCACGGTATCGGCGCGACGTACCGCTACGAAAACGGCGAATGGGTCGCTTACGATTTCGTAAACGGCAGGGCGGATCGCGAGTACCGCTTCGGCAGTTGGGGCGTTTTCGTCAACGGCGTGATTACAGGCGCGACCTTGGAAGAATTTTTCGAGCAGGAAGGCGTGAAAAAGGTATAACGGATATCGTATAAAACGACGAAGCGAGGCGGAATATGAGCGCGATACGGATAAAAGTGAAAAAAGCGGAAACGGGGTACGACCTTGGAGCAAGCAAATTTTTCGGCACGCCCACCGTGCCGAACGGTTGGGAGTCGGACTTCGACGAATACGCCCTGTTCTTTTGCCAAATTCGACTTGCGGATATCGCGAAGTTGGATAGGGAAAACCGCCTGCCCCATTCTGGATATTTGTATATTTTTTTGGATACTTTCGGGGGCGATTACGCGCTCCGCGCGAGTGTGCGCTATCACGACGGTATACCCACCGTCGCGATAGACGGTTTCAACGGGGAAACGGAGGGCTACGAGCGGTTTACGGACGCGTGGATTATGGAGTTTGAGGAAACGGAAGAGGATAAGGAGTGCACGCGCCTGTTCGGCGCGCCGTCCGATTGGAATTACCAAGAACCGCCCCCCAAGCTTTTGTTGCAGTTCGACCCCTTGGACGGCGAGCTTGGATTTTTGGAACACTTGGACGGATTTTTATATTTCGTTTTCGGCGAAGACGAACGGGATTTTAGCAAAATTACTTTGATAGGAGAATATTCTTAAATGCGGGTAGAGAACAATCAAGACTTGATCGCCGTTTGGATAGAATCAGGGTTCGGTGGGAGCGGTGGCTCGAACCGCTCGGACGAGAGTCGCGTACGGAGTTGGAGAGTTGGCGTGGAGCAAATGCGAGAAATGCAGGAGTTTTCCTGCTATCCCTACCGTTTCGGCGCGGAGTACGGCAATTATTCCAACGAAAAAATTACGGTTTTGGGCGCGTACGACGACGAGGTGCATTTGGAAATCGGGGGCAAAGAATATATTTTGAATAAGCAAAAGCCCACCTTTTACGACCGCTTGCAGGGAATCTCCTACGACACGCACGCGTATTATTTGATCGAGGCGTGCTATACTATAAAGGAATAAAACGAACCTATCTCAAATTGCTACTTTTCGGCTCTTTTCCGCTCGTCGTCATTATAATACGGTAAGTATTATTGCTTCCGCCTCACGAAAAAGAGCTGAACTTGCAAACGCGCCCCGAATCGCAATTCGGGGCGCGTTTTGCAAAATATGCAAAAGACAACGAAAAAACGGGCGAACGCCCGTTTTTTCATACCTTTATGCGCGGAATTTTCCGTTTATGCAAATATTATTCGGTGGATAACTGTGGATAACTTTTTCCGTTTGTGTAAAAGAACGTTTGTTTGTGGATAAATAGCCGTATTTTTGGCTTTTTTCATGGTATTTTATCCACAAACATTTGTTTATCCACAAGGTTATCCACCGTTTTTTCCAAATTTAAGTTTGTTTGAGGGCGGTTATTCACCGAGTTATCCACCGAAAAACGCCGTTTTTTGCCTCTTTGGGCGCGGAATCGCTTATAAAAATTATCGATTGGTAACGCCTTTGCAAAAGTTATCCACAATTTTGCGAAAAGGGGTGTGGACAACCCGTATTTATCCACAATCGCGGTGGAAAAGTAGGAAAATACGGGTGTGTATATTTTTATAATCGTATAAATTTTTCCGTTAAAATTGTGGATAAACGGCAGTTATCCACAACGCGTTAGCGCACGCCTTGGAATCGGACGGAAATTTCCGCCGTCGCGTTTTCCAATAGGGTGGGGCGAACGCTTTCGAAACGGTCGTTTTCCTTTTTTTGGAGCGCTTGGGTGAGTTCGAACAGGTCGCACCCGCTCGTACGGCATTTTTCAAACAGCGTGCGGATTTGTCCCGCGAGCCGTTTTTCCGCCTGCGCGAACGCGCCGTTTGGAATATCGCCCGCGTCCGCCGTTTTTTCAAGGGGTAGGGATTTGGAGAAATCCAAAAGCCCCGCCGTCATCAAAAGCTCGATTTGATAGTTCGCCCGCCCGTCTTGCGAGAGAGTGAACTTGGTTTTGGGGGAGTTGCGCTTAATGGTGAGCGTGCACGCGCTTTCCCCGTTTTCCACCGAATAAGCGGCGAGGCGGAGCTTGCCCTTGACCGCGTTGAACGCGAAAGTTTCCTCTTTGGTGAGCGTGCCCACCCGTTTCCCGTCGAAAAACAGCGCCGTTTCGCTTGCGCTAAACACGGGTTTATTGCTTTGCTCTTCGCCCGATTTGCCCGCGCTTTCCGAGGAAGACGAGGCGTTGTTTTGCGGTTTTGCGGCGATTTTTTCCTGTTGCGGTTGCGTTTTGAGCACGGGCAAATACCCGCTTTTGGAATCGCTGAAATACCCGATAGAGAACTCGCGCAAGGTAGAGGGGCGAACGGAGCCTACCCGCTCGGCGTGCGAAGAGAGAACCTTTTGCATGGCGACGCTCCCCGACGGATCGACGAGCGCGGTGACGTTCAAAAGCTCGTTTGCCCTGCCGTCGCAAGTAGCGACGAGGCAGTTATCCGACATATACTCGTCGAGCAGGAAAAAATCGAGCGCGTCGAACGCGTCCTTTTGCACCGTCTTTTCCCCGAGGATAAGCAGTCGGCAAAAGACGAGTTTGGGATACCAGCCCGTTTTGGCGTTGATTTCGTTGAACGCGTCCGCGACCGTTTTTCCTCGGCTTACGAGCTGTACCGTTTCCGAGGCTTTGCCCTGTTTAGAGGATTGCGGAACGGCGATTTGCGAGGTGACGATAAAAGTATCCTCTTCGCGGTCGATCCCCACCGCCATGACGATCGCCGTTTTTTGTACGTCCACCAGCCCGAAATCCCCCGAAAGGAATAAAAAGAAGAGCACGGCGACGAGTAGTAAATAGTATCGAACGGTGTTTTTACTGTGCATGTTTCTTCTCCTTTTTGGGCGGTTTTCCCGCGGGTTTGGGCGGTGCGGGGGGCGACGGGCGGTAGCTCTTTTTATACGGTAGGAACAAGAACCCGAGCGGGGCGAGGTTGCCGAACGCGATAAAGACGAAGTGCAAATACTTCCCGAAAAACGCGTAAATCGAGTCGTAATATTTATTGCAAAAGAGGGTGAACAAAAAGGCGGAAAGGCAAACGGCGACGACGGCGGGGAGCTTGGTTTTCAAGCCCGTGGCGCGCGTGGCGAACGCGGTCGCGTATTGCAAAGGCGTCGCCGTGAAAAAGAAGAGTACGATAGAAAGCGCGTACACGAACACGAGGTCGATCCTGCCCACGACGGCGAGCGCGGGGAAGTATTGCGCGATTTTCGCAAAGGCGTAATGCTCGCGCGGAGCGATCCCCGAATACACGCCGTAAAACACGGCGAGGAATAAAAGGGTGCAAACCGCGCCGACGGAGTACCCCGCGAGAATTTTCGTTCCGTCCCCCTTTTTATAGCGCATATTCCCGATCAACGGCATTAAGAGTACGGCGTCGGCGAAATGGGGCGCGGAACGCGTCATTGCGGACACGGTATCCCTCAATTCGCGTTCGAACAGGGGCATGAGGTTGGAAAAATCCGCTTCCACGAGCGACATAACGATAAGCGCGAGAAAGGGGATTAAAAATAAAAACAGGCAAATATCCGCCGTTCTTGCCGTCGCTTTCAAGCCTTTCGTGCAAAAAAACGCGCTAAAAAGGAAGAACGCACCGAAGGAAAAAAGGGTGGGCGCGGTGTCGTAAAAGGCGGCGTACACAAACTTTTCCAGATCGAGCAAGGGCAACGCGCTCGCAAAGAGGAAGTAGAGCGCGTACACGGCGTAAAAGGCGATTTCCCAGCCCTTGCCGTGCTCTTTGAGCCGTTCGAAAATGGATTTTTCCGAACGGCGCGCGACGAGGAGCAGGGAAAAGAGAATCCCGATTTGCGAAAGGAATTGCAACAGCGCGGGCAACAGCAAATCGCCCTTGGCGTAGCGCGCAAGCAAAGACGGGAGTTCGAGGAGCTTGTACACGGGCAACACGAACGCCGCGAAGAACGCGACCTGCCTTGCGTGCACGGCGTTGGGGGAATCGTTGTTTTGGGAAGCGAAAGCTTGCATATTAATCTCCTTTTTTTAAGCGCGTTCGGTTGGGGGAACGGAGTAGGCGGGGGCGCAAATTGAGCGCGTGCAAGCCGTATTTGACGGCGGAATCGCGCAAATCCCGTCTAACGAGCGGGGAAAACGGCGCGAGCGGGGGCGTGCCGAAACGGTCGTTCGTGAGCAAGTATCCAAGCAAAAACGCGATCAAAAGGGCGATCCCGAACGGTCCTAAACTGCCCGATACGAGCAAGAACAGCCACCGCAAAATACTACCCGTTTCCACGAAGTCGGGCACGGTATACAAACATATCCCCGAGAACGCGACGATAATAATGGTGGGCGTGGATAAAAAGCCCGCGCTCACCGCCGTTTCGCCGAGCACGAGCGCGCCCACGACGGATAACGACATACCCACGTATTTGGGCATTCGTATACTCGCCTCTTTTAGCGTTTCGAGCAGGAATAGCACGACGAACATTTCCAAGGCGGGCGAGAGGGGCAATTCCTGCACGCTACTTGCGATCGTGAGCATAAGCCCCAAAGGCAAAAGTTGCATTTTGTGGAGCTGTGCGGACACGTAAAACGCGGGCAGGAGCACGGCGACGAGTAAGGACGCGAGCCGTAAAAAACGGAAAATCGTCGCGGAGAAGGGGGAGATGAAATAATCCTCGCTCGATTGCAAATCCTCGGTGAGCAGGAACGGGGCGGTGAGCGCGATGGGCGAGCCGTCCACGAGTATGCCCACTCTGCCTTCCGACAGCTTCGCCGTGAAAATATCCGGCTTTTCCGTCGTACCGAAATTTTTGAATACGGAACGCGGTCGCGGGGAAGCGAGCGCGGCGATATACGAGGAATCGGGCACGCAGTCGATATCGATTTTCTTCACGCGCTCTTTTAGCTCCGCGAGCACCTCGGCGTTGGAAGTGCCTTCCAAATAACAAAGGCACACCGCCGTTTGCGACCGCCTGCCCACGCGAAGCGTTTCAAAGCGCAAATCGGGCGTTTTCAACCGCTTGCGCACGAGCGTCATATTCGTTTTGATATCCTCGATAAATCCTTCGCGCGGTCCTTTGATCGCGATATCGGTGGGCGGTTCGATCACCGCGCGCACGGGCAACAGTTTCGCGCCCGCAATAAAGCCGACGGCAAGCCCGTCCACGAGCAAAAGGGTGTTTCCGTCGAGCACTTCGCTGACCATATCCGCGGTGTTTTCCACCCGTTTCAACTCGGGGAAAAGCACCGTCTTTTCCACGCTCGCCTTATCCCTGCCCCCTTGCTTTTCCTCGTAGAGGTCGGTGAGCGGGCGCGCGACGAGCGTGCCCAAAAGCTCCTTGTTCACCATGCCGTCCGCGTAGAACAGCAAGCAATCCCTGCCGTCCGCCGTCGTGAACGCGTGGGATAAAATATCCTCGGCAGGGAGTAGTTTTTTAATCGTTTTTTCGTTCTCCGTTAAAGAAGTCGTTAGCGTTTGATTGGTATTCACAACCAAAGTATGCGTTTTCGAAAAAGGAATTATCCGCAATCTTATTGACTTTTGCGAAATAAATTGGTATACTATAACGTAACCAAAGCAATATAATCTAAGCCCAGCCCCAAAGCTGTCTTTTTTGCGCTTTTCGGCTCGTCGTCATTATAATACTTTGGTATAATTGCTTCCTCCTCACCAAAAATCCCTAAAAAAATCTAAGCTTTGGGGTGCGAAGCAATTTATAGCGAAAGAATTTATTTCGGATACAAGGCGAAAGCCGAAGGACAAACAAACGGTTTATCAAGGCTTTTAACGCCGTAGACGATTAAATTCTTCGCTAAAATTTGGGCTTAGATTTAAGGAGGCGCGTATGGAAGAAGTGACGCTTGGAGAATACGAAGTGGCGGAAGACATGATGCTCGACGGGTTAAAGATCGTGCAGGATACGAGGCTGTACCGTTTCACTTCCGATTCCGTGTTGCTTTCGCTCTTCGCCAAGGCGAAAAACGGGGATACGGTGGCGGATTTTTGCGCGGGGAGCGGGATCGTCGCGTATCATTTTTACGCGCTAAATCGCAAGAGTAAAAAGGACTTGTCGTTCACGCTGTTCGAGTTGCAACCCGCCCTTTTGGAACTGTCTAAAAAGACGGCGAAGCTCAACGGCTTTGATTGCTTTTCTTTCGTGGGCGGGCGGTTGCAGGATATAGACGAGAAGTATCGCGAACGCTTTTCGTTGGTGCTTTGCAACCCGCCGTACGAACGGGGCGGTTTTGAAAACGAGAGTTACGAAAAGGCGATTTGCCGTAAGGAAATCACGGTGACGCTTGCAGAGATTGCCAAAGCCGTAGCGTTCGCGCTCAAATTCGGGGGCAGGCTTTGTATGCTCCATAGAGCGGATAGGCTCGCGGAGGTGTGCTACACCTTAAAAGGTGTGAATATAGAAGTAAAAAAAATACAGTTCGTAGGGGGCAGGGAAGGCGCGAAGCCGTATCTCGTCATGATAGAAGGCGTGAAGGGCGGGAAACCGCATTGTGAAATTTTGCCCACGGTCACGAACGAAAGGAGATAGGGAATATGGTATATTTCGTGGCGACGCCGATCGGGAATTTGAAAGATATAACGCTCCGCGCGTTGGAAACGCTCAAAGAAGCGGATATTATTTTTTGCGAGGACACGAGGCATACGATTAAGCTTTTGAACGCGTACGAGATAAAAAAACCGCTGTATTCGTGCCATAAATTCAACGAAACGGAAGCGGCGGAGCGGATTTTGGAAGCGTCGAGGCGCGGGGAAAAGGTCGCGGTGGTATCGGACGCGGGCACGCCCGTGGTATCCGATCCGGGGAATATCGTTTGCAAAACGCTCCGCGAAGCGGGGGAAGCGTATACGCTCATTCCCGGCGCGTGCGCGTTCGTCGCCGCGCTCGTACTGTCCGCGCTCCCTGCCGACAGGTTTGCGTTTATCGGGTTTTTGCCCGAAAAAAAGAGCGAGAAAAAGGCGTTGCTCGAACGGTATAAGGACAGCGACTTGACGCTCGCGTTCCACAGCGCGCCCCAAGACGTGGATAAGGATATTTCCGCGATGTACGAGGTGTTCGGAGATAGAAACGCGGCGGCGGTGCGGGAGATTACCAAACTGCACGAGGAAACGGTGCGATTCACGCTCGCGGAAGGACTTGCGGGCGAAAAGCGCGGGGAGTTCGTGCTCGTGGTCGAGGGCGCAAAGCAGGGAGAATCCCCGTTGAACGCACTTTCCGAGCGGGAACATATTCAGCATTACATGTTGGCGGGGCTGGACAAAAAGGAAGCGCTCAAACGCGCCGCGAAAGACCGCGGCGTGTCAAAATCGACACTCTATCCCTTTTCTTTGGATTTGTAAAAGAGGTTTTATATGAAGGATACGGAAAGAAAAAAAGCGGCGAAGGACTTCGCCGAATATTGGAAGGATAAAGGCTACGAAAAGGGCGAGAGTCAAAAATTTTGGCTGTCGCTTCTCGGCGAGGTGTTGGGCGTGGAACACCCCGCGCAATTCATACGCTTT
>JAFQGG010000047.1 GCA_017415505.1 Clostridia bacterium | reverse complement strand
TGGTTAAGTTTTTGCAAGAGGGTTAGTGAGAGCGAAAAAGCCGTCGAAAACGGCGGTGTAGTAACCCGAAACGGAGCGATAGATAAAATTAGGTGCAGGATTATCCTGCCCATGGTTAAGTTTTTGCAAGAGGGTTGGTGAGAGCGAAAAAGCCGTCGAAAACGGCGGTGTAGTAACCCGAAACGGAGCGATAGATAAAATTAGGTGCAGGATTATCCTGCCCATGGTTAAGTTTTTGCAAGAGGGTTGGTGAGAGTGAAAAAGCCGTCGAAAACGGCGGTGTAGTAACTCAACCGTGAGTGAGAGCCTAAAACGGCGAACGGTAGAAAAAAATACGGCGCGAATTGCTTAAAAATAAACTTTTTAAGAGCGCGCCATTCCTAAAGCCCAAAAACTTAACCATGGTTAAGTTTTTGTGAGCGCAAACGAGCCGTCGAAACGGCGGTGTATTTATTAAAGAAATATTATTCAAGGAGAAAAAAATATGTTGACTTTTGCACTTGCAGGCAATCCCAACTCAGGCAAGACCACGCTATTCAACGCGCTTACGGGCAGTACGGCGCACGTGGGAAACTGGCCCGGGGTTACGGTGGATAAGCGCGAAGGGACTTACAAGAAGGGCGGTGAGCCGATCAATATCGTTGATCTTCCCGGTATTTATTCCCTGTCGCCTTACACCCCCGAAGAGGTGATTGCGAGAAACTTCGTGCTGAATGAAAGACCCGATTGTATCATCAATATCGTGGACGCGACCAACCTCGAAAGAAACTTGTACCTTACCACGCAACTCATGGAGCTGGACGTACCTATCGTCGTTGCGTTGAACATGACGGACGTCCTCGATAAAAACGGCGACCGTATCGACGTGCGCGCGCTGGAAAAGCGTATCGGGCTTCCCGTCGTGGAAATTTCCGCGCTCAAAGGCATGAATATGGATCTTTTAATGACGCGCGCGCTGGACGCGGTGGCGAAGACCCGCAAGGGGGAAACGGTACTCAAAGATTCCTTGCTCGGGTCGGCGATCGCGAACGCGGAGATCGCGCTCAAACTTAAAGAAGTGGAAGCACCCTTGTTCCACGCGGTAAAACTCGTGGAAAAGGACGAGATCGAAGTGAAGACGCACCCCGCGGAAGCAAAAGCGGTGGAAGCGTTCATTCAAGAGAACGCAGGCGGAAAAACGCTCGATACGGAAGCGGAAATCGCCGACGCGAGATATAAATACATAACGGCGCATTTCTCGTCCACGCTTACCCGCGCGAGAAAGCCGGATTATAACGAACTTTCCAAATCCAACAAGGCGGATAAGGTATTGACGCACAAATGGGCGGGGATTCCCATTTTCCTCGTAATCATGTTCGCGATTTTCCACCTTACCTTCTCGGAAGATTTGCTGTTTTTGGGCAGTATCATTCCCTCGTTCGGGGAATGGTGCGGTGCGGAAGGAAGCGTTGCGAAGGGTATCTTTTTTGCAGGCGGGTTGAACTCGCCCGGCGTAATCCTATTCAACGCGTTAGACCTCTTGACTGGTCAAATCGGCGAATGGTTGGGCGCGGGCTTGGAAGCGCTCGGCGCGAACGAAGCGATTATCGGACTCGTGTGCGACGGTATTTGGGGCGGTGTTTCGGGCGTACTTTCCTTCCTCCCGCAAATTCTCGTACTCTTCCTGTTCTTCTCCATTTTGGAAGATTCGGGATATATGGCGCGCGTGGCGTTCATGCTCGATAGAATTTTCCGCCGTTTCGGCGTTTCGGGTAGAGCGTTTATGCCCATGATTATGGGCTTCGGCTGTTCCGTACCCGCTATGATCAACACCCGTACCTTGGCGGACGAAAAGGAGCGCACGGCGACCGTACGCGTAATTCCCTTCTTCTCCTGCGGTGCAAAAATGCCCATTTTGCTTGCGATTGCGGGCGGTATCGTGGAACATTTCGGTATCGGCAACGCGGATATTATCACCTATTCCATGTACGTGCTCGGTATCGTCGTCGCGCTTTTGTCCTTGCTGGCTATGCGCAACACGACTATGCGCGGGGAAACTTCGCCGTTTATCATGGAGCTTCCGCTCTATCATATGCCCGGGTTCAAGAACCTCATGCTCCACCTTTGGGATAAGGCGAAACACTTCATTCAAAAGGCGTTTACCATTATCGTAGCTTCCTGTATCGTGATTTGGTTTCTTTCCAACTTCGGTTGGGATTGGCGCTACGTGGGCGAAGAGGGCATGGATACTTCCATTCTCGCTTCGATCGGTAAGCTCATTCAACCTATCTTCACACCGCTCGGCTTCGGGTCGAATCTTAATTCCAACGGCTGGGTGTTCGCGGTGGCGGCGATCACGGGCTTGATTGCAAAGGAAGACGTAATTGCAACCTTCGGCGTACTCGCAGGCTGTATCGCGGCGAATTTCGCGGGCGCAACCGAAGAGGGTATTTACGAAGTGGGTGTGCTCATTAGCGAAACGGGTATCACCGTTCCCGCACTCATTTCCTTCATAGCGTTCAATATGCTCACGATTCCCTGTTTTGCGGCGGTAGCGGCGGCAAAAGGCGAGCTTGGTCACGGCAAGTTTAAGTGGACGCTCCTCTTTTGGCTCGTTACTTCTTATCTCGTTTCCTCAATGGTTTACACGATTGGAGAATGGTGGTGGACGGCTCCGATTTGGGCGGCGGTTATCGCGGTTGCAGTCGTGATTATCGTGCTGAATAATAAGCGTTTGGATAAAAAAGCCGCGCTTGCAAAGAAACTTAAATAAGGATAAAGGCGTACCCGCCCCAAGCCAAACGCGCGGGGCAGGTACGAGGTGAACGATTATGAAACCAATAGATATTATCGTTATCGTGATCGCCGTGGCGATCGTCGTCGGTGCGATCGTGCTCTCGCTTTGGCGCAAGAAAAAAGGGGGGAGCGGTTGCGGGTGCGGTTGCGCGGGTTGTAGCGGTTGCGGGAGCAAAGACGCTTGTTCGACCGCGCAAAAAGCGGAAGAGGAACGCACCGCGGAAGAAACGCACAAATAAATATACCAAACTATACTCTCTATATAAAAACGAACGGCGACGGGCGCGAGCCCGTCGCCGTTCTACCTTTTCGCACAGTAGTTTTTTTGCTTGATATAATCATTAAAAAACGCAAAAAATGGCTGGAATATCGTAAAAAAATAATTGCATTTGCAATTGAATTTTGTTATAATATAGCCAATCGTTGCGTGCGTAAAATTGAGTCAAGCCTTTTCGCTACGCAGGGCGGTCGATTGCCTCGTAAGAAGATACTTCACGATTACGCTAAGATCCCGCTCGTTTTTTTCGTTGAGAACGCGGAATTCTCCAAGCGCGAGCGGTTCTTCCCGTTTCGAGCCGTCCGCGAGCGCGAACTCCGCGTATAAGGGTTCGCTTTCCCGCGTGTACGAGCGGATAAGCGTGCCGAGCGCGCCTTCTTTTAATCCCCGTTTTTCGTGCGTATCGTTCGTTAAAACGATTAAATCGAGTTCTTCCGCCAACTTGTTGTCGCTATATTTGTCTTTCATAAAAACAGTTTGCGCGATTGCCTACAAAAAATTCCCGTTTCTGGAAAAAACAAGGCGAAATCGTACAACTTTATGTGTAAAAAGTACTTGCTTTTTATATAGGAATTAAGTATAATAAATACGGAAAATAGCGAGGAGGCGGATATGGATAGAAAAAGCATAGCGAAAAAGTGGTATCAAAAATTAGGTTTCGACGAAAAATACGACGAGGAATTTTACACGGAGCTGAAAAAGGGCGACTTGTCCGCGCTCACGGTATTCCCCGAATACGATTATAAAAACAATACGCCCGTGCAAAATTTGCTCGCGTGTTTGTATTTTTGCGAGGCGTTGGAAAAAGAATACGAAAAGCGGGGTCTTCCCACGCGCGTTTTGCTCGACGGGTTAATGGATTTATCGCTTTGGAACGATTCCTATTACGAAGTGCACGGGGAGATAGGCTTGACGGAGTTCCCTTGGTTGGATAGGCATTATCTTTTGCAAATTTTCCGTCTTGGTAGATTGCAGTTTTGTATGTTCCCCTCGTTTAGAGATATTCCCGAAATCGGCGTGAAAGAGGGCGAACCCGTGATAGAAGTGCATATTCCCAAAGGAAAACCCGTGAAAATGGAGGACTGTTTGGATTCGTTCTCGCAAGCGAAAGTATTCTTTGCGAAATATTTTCCCGATTTTCCGCAGAAGTGGTGTATATGCTGTTCTTGGATGCTCGACGAAACGCTGTTGCCCCTTCTTGGAGAAAACTCGAATATCGCCAAATTCCAAACGCTGTTTACGCCCGTTTGGAAATTCCAAGCGGACGACGCCATTCGTTTTACTTTTCCTTGGGATACGACGAGGGAAAACCTTGCCGAGCGCGAGCCCAAATCGGGGCTTGCGCGCCGTATCAAAGAACGCGCGCTGGCAGGGGACGTATTTTACGAAACCTTGGGGATAAGAAAACTGTAAATCAAACTATATATTTCTCGTTTTTTTGGAGGAGATTATGAATAAAACAAAAATGTTCGTTATTACGGAAACGAGTCCGTTTATGATGTCGTACGTGATTATCACCGAGGCGGGGAACTGTGTAATCGTGGACGGCGGTCGTCCTGAGGACGTACCGTTGCTTAGAGAAAAGGTGAAGGGCAGAAAGATTAAGGCGTGGTTTTTAACCCATCCCCATTTCGACCATATTTCCGCGTTCAATCAACTCGTCCAAGACGGCGATTCCGATTTTGATTTTGAAAAGGTGTATTACAATTTTCCCGATGGCAATACCTTCGTATCCAAAGATGGGTGTGAAGACTGGGAATCCTTACGAAATTTTAACGCGATTTTGCCGAAAATCCAAGACAAGGCGCAAGTGGTACACACGGGCGACGAAATTCAAATTGACGAGCTGAAAGTGGAGATTTTGTATCATTACGAGGAAAAGTATTTTTTCGTGAAACCTAACCTCAACGATACCTCTATCGTCTTTCGCGTGACTACGCCCCGCTCGTCCGTAATGTTTTTGGGCGACCTCGGACCGGAAGGCGGGGATATTCTCGTGGAACAAGGGGAAGAAAAATTGCGCGCCGAATATTGTCAAATGGCGCACCACGGACACGGTTGCGTAGGCCCTGACGTGTATATGCATATCCAACCGCGCGTTTGCATTTGGAACGCCCCTGCGTGGCTTTGGGAAGAAGAGGGCGTATTGCAAGATTACCGTTGTTACGGTACGAAACGCACCCGTTGGTGGATGGAAAAAATCGGCGTAACAGAACATATCGTCACGGCGAACGGCACGGTGGAGATAGAGCTTTAAAAGGAGAACAATCATGAACGCAAAAGACAGATTTTATAGCCGTAAATGGGGTGTATTCAACCACTATTTGTCGGTTTTACAAAACGATTCTACCACACCGAATAGCTACGGTAAACAAACGGACTGGGATACGCTCGTAAACGAATTCGACGTGCAAACGCTCGTGAAAAATTTGCGTGAAATGGGCGCGGGGTATTACGTAATCACCGTAATGCAGGGCTCGAAATTTATGATTGCCCCCAACGCGACTTTTGATAAAATCGCGGGAACGAAACCCGGGGAGGCGTGCAGTACGCGCGATTTAATCGGGGAGATTGCCGAAGAGCTGGAAAAATGCGATATTGATTTATTCTTGTATTTCACGGGCGACGGACCGTACAAAAACCACCCCGAAGGGGATAGATTCGGGTTCGTTGAACCGCGTAGCGTGGGCGTAACCAAGTCGTTCGTGGAGAAATGGGCGAGCGTTTTGGAGGAATACGCGGTGCGGTACGGTGATAAAGTGAAAGGTTGGTGGATAGACGGCTGTTACAAGGAATATTTCAAGTACACCGACGAGCTTTTGGAGATTTTCTACAAAGCTTGTAAAAAGGGCAACCCTAACGCGCTTGTGTCCTTAAACAACGGCGTGGGTGCGGGTGATATTATCGCGGGGTATACCTACGAGGATTTCCTTTGCGGGGAACAGGAAGATTTCACCGTAATTCCCAAGCAAAGATTTTACGGGAATGCGCAATCGCATATTTTAGCGCCCCTCGGTTTACCGCCCAAAGGCGTGAACGAAGAATTGCTCGTCGATATGATAGGACCTGGTTGGGGCAGTTTCGGCGTGAAACGGGATAAAGAATATATGGCGGACTATATCCGTCGTGTGAACGAGGCGGGTGGCGTCGTGACGGTGGATATCGGGGTATACCGCGACGGAAAATTCGACCCCGCACAGGTGGAAGTGCTCAAATACGTCGGGAAAAATATTTGATTACGGCAACGCGCGGATTTTTGAAAATCCGCGCGGTTTTTTGAAATCTAATTCGTTAAAAATCGCGAAAAAATAGCAAAAAAATCGTAAAAATTTAATTATATGAAAAGTTTGTTTGTGCTATAATATAAATAGAATCGTGAAACGCTAATTTTGACGGGGACGGGGGCTTTCGTTCCGCGTAAGAGAATGGGGGATAAACGCCGAAGCCTTCCTATTTAATGTTAAAATAGAGCAATTTTGAGTTAAAAAAAATATATACATTTCTATTGTTTTATGATATAATAAAATTGCGTAAAACCTCAAGGAGAGAATTTTATTTATGAGCGAACAAAGAGAAAGAATGAAGGCAAGGAAATGGGGCGTCATGGTTCATTTTTTAGAACCTATCCAAAACAATCCGAAAACGCGCCCGAGGGTGCGACGGAAAGATGCGCGGATTGCCCGCATCAAAATACCTGTTTGTACGACGCGAAGAGAATTCACGTGGACGTAGACCAACACGGATTCCAAACGTGGGAAGGCTTGAATAAACCGAAAGACGGGGATGATACAGTCGGTACGCTAAAAATGGGTTAAAAGAGTGAAAATTGCGCGGAATTTTTGATAATTCGCGCAATTTTTTCGATTACGGGAAAAATGTTGCTCAAAACTGTTTACTTTTCAAATTATTTGTGGTATAATGATAATCGGTGGAAAAAGGTAATTTCTTCCCGTTGGGATAAAAAATTCCTTTTATGCCGAAAATAGACAAAGAAAAACAAAACAAGGAGATATATCTTATGACTAACAACAAGAAAGTGCTTCAATTCGTTGAGGACGTAAAGGCATTTGCGCAACCCGATAAAGTGGTTTGGATCGACGGAAGCGACGCGCAACGCGACGCTTTGAGAGAAGAAGCTTGCGCTACGGGCGAAATGATTAAGCTCAACCAAGACCTTCTTCCCGATTGCTACTACCACAGAACCGCGGAAAACGACGTTGCCCGCGTAGAGGATAGAACGTTTATCTGCTGTGAAAACGAAGCGGACGCGCTTCCTCATTCCATCGTTAAGTGGAAGTCGCCCAAAGAAGCGTATGCAATGGTAAACGAAATTGCAAAGGGCGCGTACAAGGGCAGAACCATGTACGTTATTCCTTATTCGATGGGCGTAGTCGGCTCGCCTTTCTCCAAGATCGGTATTGAGATCACCGACTCTATCTACGTCGTACTCAACATGATGATTATGACGCGCGTAGGCAAAATGTGCCTTGATCAACTCGGCGCGGACGGCGATTTCGTAAAGGGCTTCCACGCAAAGTGCAACGTAGACCCCGAAAAGAGATATATCATGCACTTCCCCGAGGACAACACGATTATTTCCGTGAACTCCGCGTACGGTGGCAACGTGCTTTTGGGTAAAAAGTGTTTCGCGCTCCGTATCGCTACCAACCTCGGTAGAAAAGAGGGCTGGATGGCAGAACATATGCTTATCCTCGGCGTAAAGCGTCCTCAGGACAAAGAAATGAAATACGTGGCGGCGGCGTTCCCTTCCGCTTGCGGTAAGACCAACCTCGCCATGCTCATTCCTCCCAAGCAGTATCTTGACGCAGGCTACGAAGTACAATGCGTAGGCGACGATATCGCTTGGATTCGCGTAGGCGAAGACGGTAGACTTTGGGCTTGCAACCCCGAAAACGGTTTCTTCGGCGTAGCGCCCGGCACGAACGAAAAGTCCAACCCCAACGCGCTTGCTTCCACGAGAAGAGGCACGATCTTCACGAACGTTGCGCTCAACCCCGCGGACAACACCGTTTGGTGGGAAAAACTTACGAAGGAAGCTCCCGCAAATCTTATCGATTGGACGGGTAAGCCTTGGACGCCCGATTGCGGTCGCAACGCGGCGCATCCCAACTCCCGTTTCACCGCTCCCGCGGAAAACTGCCCTTGCATCTCGCCCGCGTTCAACTCCAAAGAAGGCGTGCCCCTTTCGGCAATCATCTTCGGCGGTAGAAGAGCGACGACGACCCCGCTCGTTTACCAATCCCGCGATTGGAATCACGGTACGTTCGTAGGTACGATCATGTCCTCCGAAACGACGGCGGCGGCGACGGGCGCAGTCGGCGTACTCCGTCACGACCCCATGGCTATGAAACCCTTCATGGGCTACTCGGTAGACCAATACTTCCAACATTGGATTAACATGGGTGCGAAGGTAGAAGAAAGCAAGCAACCCAAGATCTTCAACGTAAACTGGTTCCGTCAAGACGAAAACGGCAACTTCATGTGGCCCGGTTTCGGCGACAACATGCGCGTGCTCGATTGGATTTTGGACCGTTGCGAAGGCGCGGTAGAAGCTCGCGAAACGGCGATCGGTTATATGCCGTACGCAAAAGACATCAATATCGACAACTGCGATATCGACGCGGCTACGCTTGAAAAGCTTTTGGAAGTTGACAAGAAGCGTTGGGCGGCGGAAGCGGAAGAAATTACGACCTACTACGCAGAAAACTTTGGCGATAAGATGCCCAAAGAAATCATTGAAAACCTCGAAATTCTTAAAAAGAATTGCGCGGAATAAGAATTTAACCGATAAGAACAGCCCCTGCCAAGCGGGGGCTGTTTGTATACGAAGGAGAAAAAATGAAAAAGGTATTGATACTCTCGGGTAGTCCGAGAAAGGGCGGAAACTCGGATATATTGTGCGACGAATTTGCGCGCGGTGCGAAAGAAGCGGGTCACGAAGTAGAAAAGATCCGCGTAACGGAAAAGAAAATTGCGCCCTGCACGGGTTGCTATTTTTGTCAAAAGAGCGGGGGCAGGTGTGCGTTGAACGACGATATGGGCGAGCTGTTGCAAAAGATAATCGATTGCGATACGCTCGTGTTATCTAGCCCCGTCTACTTCTATTCGATATGCGCGCAATTAAAGGCGGTAATCGACCGCACGGTTGCGCGTTGGACGGAAATCGCGAACAAAGAACTGTACTATATCGCCACGGCGGCGGAAGAAGACCGCGACACCTTAGACACGACCTTAGCGTGTTTTCACGGCTTTGCGCGCTGTATCGACGGCTACGAAGAGCGGGGTACGCTGTACGGCAAAGGCGTATACGAACTCGGCGCAGTACAAAACCGACCTGAGTTGGTGCAGATAGCGTACGAAATGGGTCAATCCGTGTAAAACAAAGAATCCACGGCGCAATACTTCGTTGGACTGCGTTTTTCCTTGCTCGTTTACGGTTAGTAAACTCCCGTCGGAAAAGCCTCGTCCGCCTTGTCTTGCTCGCGTCTTGCTTTGTTTTACTTCGCTCGGCACGGGGTTGGTCGGTAGACACGGTGCTTCGCATTTCGTCGTCGAGTTTACGTTTCGTCTTGGTCACGTACGGAAAAGTACGCTCCCTGCGACGAATCCGCACTCTCCTCGAACTGCTTGCGTCTTGCTCCGTTTTACTTCGCTGGGGTCAAGTTGGTCGGTAAACGGGCACGGCGCAATACTTCGTTGGACTGCGTTTTTCCTTGCTCGTTTACGGTTAGTAAACTCCCGTCGGAAAAGCCTCGTCCGCCTTGTCCTGCTTGTGTCTTGCTTTGTTTTACTTCGCTCGGCGCAGGGGTGAGTGGAAACCTAAAGTAAGGGTCAAGGGACAAAGTCCCTTGTGGGGTGTAGGGGTGAAACCCATACGCCGACGGCAGTCCCGTTCGAAGAACGGAAGATAGCCCAAGTAACCAAAGGAACGTAATCCGAAACGAGATTTTTAGTGGCAAATTTCGACTTCTACTTCGTTAAAAACTTTGATAAACCGATAAGGTTTATCTTCGGCTTTCGCCTTGTAGAGCGACGAAATTTGCCTACTAT
>JAFQGG010000046.1 GCA_017415505.1 Clostridia bacterium | reverse complement strand
GGCTCTGTCCCATCCCTCGGTTGATTTTTGACGGAAAAATTCTGTGAAATACTTCGTGTTTTGCTCGTTTTCATACTTTCCAAGTATGCGCGCTCACAAAACGCTTGTCTTTCTTGAATTTTTCTCGTCAATCCGCAAAAAAATATTTTTGCGTAAATCAACCGTTTTCTGTGACATAGCCAAAAAAATAATGAACGGCGTAAAGGAATAAAAATAAACCCGCGTTGCTATAATAGCAGGGCGGGTTTTGCTTAAAGTGATTATTCGCAAAAAGAAAATTGCCGTCAAGTAAAATTACTTGACAGCCGTATTTTCGGTTTGAAAGCGGAAAACCGCTTTTAGGGGTAAACGAAAAGCGTCAGTCTGCCTTTTTAAGCGTTCTGATGCATCTCGCGCAAACGTAGCCGTTCGTTTCCTTTCCGTCCTCGACGTAGGAAATTTTTTGCACGTTTACTTTGAACGTTCTTCTCGTCTTACGGTTGGAGTGGCTCACGTTGTTACCAGACGCTTGACCTTTACCGCAAATATTGCATACTCTCGACATATTGACACCTCCGTTTTGGGAATAATTTTGCCATGGTTAATCCATAAACTTTGATACGGAAACGCGCTCAAAAAACACGCTCTCGTAATCAAGCATTAATAATATAGCATTTCTTGAAAGAAAAATCAATCAAAAACACCCCCAAAAAAACAAAAAATAAAAAATATTCGAAAAATTTTGAAAAATTACTTGCCAAACGCGGAGAAATAGTGTAAAATGAAAGGGTAGATTGGAGAAAGCTTATGTCAGTAAACACGAACAACGCTTATGGAAAAATATCAATTTCCGACCTTGCGATTGCCAAGGTGGCTTCGCACACCGCTATGGAGTCGTACGGGATCGTAGAAATGGTATCCCGTCGTTTTACCGACAGCCTTGCTCTTTTGATGAAAAAAGAGAACGGCGGACGGGGGATTAAGGTCACTACCTCCGGCAATAGAATTTATATTGACGTGTACGTCATTATTAAATACGGCGTTTCGATCAACGCCGTGGCGGAATCGCTGAAAGAGGCGATCAAATACAAAGTCGAGGCGTTTACGGGTATGATCGTAGATACGGTCAACGTGAACGTAATCGGCGTCAAGCTTTGAGTTTTTAGCGCAGGCGTTGGCTTTGCGCTTTTTTGCGTACCGTACGAACGGGGGGAGGAAGAACCGTTTCGTGCGATTTCCCCGTAGGTTGGAGCGGGAAAGGAAATTTTACTAATTACGAATTAAGGAGCATGTATAATGCATAAAACGATAAACAGCATCGAGTTTCGTAAAATGATTCTCGTCGGTGCAAAACAGTTGGAACTCAACCGTGCGAAAGTGGACGCGCTCAACGTATTCCCCGTTCCCGACGGAGATACGGGAACGAATATGTCTTTGACGATGCAGTCCGCCGTTCGAGAGCTCACTGCTTGTCCGTCGAACTCGTTTGCGGAAATTTGTTCGAGCGTTTCCAAAGGCGCACTCAAAGGCGCGCGCGGAAATTCGGGCGTTATTTTATCGCAAATCCTTAAAGGGATTTGCTCCGTACTTGGAAAATGCGAAAAGGAAGCGGATACGAAGACCTTTGCCAAGGCAATGGAACAGGGCACGAAAGTGGCTTACGGCGCGGTATCCGTCCCCAAAGAGGGTACGATTCTCACCGTCATTCGTATGATGAGTGAACACGCGGTAAAGGTTGCGAGCAAAAAGAAGAACTTCGAAGACTTTTTCAAAGAAGTAATCGCCGAGGGCGAAAAAGCGCTTGCACTCACTCCGCAACTGCTTCCCGTTTTGAAAAAAGCGGGCGTTGTGGACTCGGGTGGCGTAGGGCTTATGACGATCATTAAAGGTTTTGCGAGCGAGCTTTCGGGGGAGGAAATTCCCGATACGCCCGTGGAAGCGGAACAACCTGCGTCCGAATCGGAATTCGGCGACAATTCCGCGATCCTTGCTATGGATATTAGCGAAATCGAATACGCGTATTGCACCGAGTTCTTCATTATCAATATGAAGAAGAGCACGACGCTTTCCGCAATCGACAGATTGCGCGAAAGATTGATGGGGCTTGGCGATAGCGTTATTTGTATCGGCGATCTCGATTTGGTGAAAGTGCACGTGCACACCAACCAACCGGGCAAGGCGCTTTCCTACGCTTTGGAGCTTGGGGAGCTTGACCGTCCGAAGATTGAAAATATGTTGGAACAAAACCGCCAAATGAAAGCGCAACTCGAAGCTGAAAGAAAGGAAATGGGTATGCTTGCCATTTGTACGGGAAGCGGACTTTCGGATATTTTCAAGGATCTTTCCGTGGACCGCATTATCGAGGGCGGGCAAACCATGAACCCTTCGGCAAGCGATATCGCTACGGCGGCGCAAAAAATCAACGCGGAGCATATTTTCGTGTTCCCGAACAATAAAAATATTATTTTGGCTGCGGAACAGGCGAAAAATCTCGTGGACAACCAAACGATTCACGTAATTCCCACCAAAAACGTACCGCAAGGCTTTGCCGCTGCGCTCGAATTTAACCCCGAAGTGAGTGCGGAAGAAAATAAGACCAACATGATCCACGCGCTCGACAACGTGAAAGCGGGTCAGGTAACTTACGCGGTGCGGAACACCTCGCTGAACGGTTTCTCCATTAAAGAAGGGGATATTATCGGCTTGGACGATAAGAAAATCCTTGCGAAATCCCATTCCGTAGAAGAAACGGTACTCAAACTCATTGCGCGAATGAAAGAGGATTTCCACCAAATGATTACGCTGTATTACGGCGAGGAAGTGAAAGAGGAAGAAGCGGAAGCGCTTTGCGCGTCGATTGCGGAAAAATATCCCGATTGCGACGTGGATTTTCATAACGGCGGACAGTCCGTATATTATTATATCCTCTCGTTGGAGTAAAATTTTAAGCGGACGGATTTTTGTTCAAAGTAGGACGCCACTTAAAATGAAGCTTGAAGGATATGGATTGGGCGAAATATACACGGGAGGAGCGAAGAGGCTTCTCCCGTTTTGTCTAAAATAAAGAGTTTATCGTCCTTGTTGGACGAGTAGGAGCGGTAAATGCGGATTTCGTCGCTTCGCGCGATCGGTGAAAAGCGCGAAAAGGAATTTCATAAGCTTGGAATATACGAGGCGGAAGATCTCGTACGCTTTTATCCGCGCGCCTATCTTGATCTCACCGAGCGAACGACCCTTCGAAACGCCTATCATAACGACGTGGTGCTCGTTGCCGCGGAGGTTTTGCGCCTTGCGCCCGTCAATCACGCAAGCCGTTTGAAAGTGGTGCGCGCGTTTTGTTCGCAAGACGGATTCCCGTTTACGGTGGTATGGTTCAATCAACCGTACGTGGCGCAAAAATTAAAGCCGGGGACTTATCTTTTCTACGGTCGCGTGCAAAATCAGTTGGGACAGGTTTCTCTCGTGAATCCCACTTTCGAACCGCTCGATCAAAACTATCGGCTCAAAGGGATCGTGCCCGTTTATTCCTTGAAGGGCAAACTCAACCAAAAGCTCGTTCGAACGGCGGTAAAGGAAGCGTTGCAACGGGTGGACGTGGGGAGTTTGATTCCCCCGCAAATTATCAAAAAATACAACCTTCCCTCCTTGGAAAAGGCGTTTCACGAGGTTCACAATCCCCCCTCGCACGAGGCGAAAAACGAAGCGTCCGAACGGATTGCCTTGGAAGAATACTTTATTCTCATTTCCGCGTTCAAATTGATCAAGGGCGGAAAAGAGGACGTGCGCACGAAAAAATATACGGTTACGGCAAAGAAAGTACAGGAATTTACCGCCCGTTTCGGGTTCGAGTTCACGCGCGGACAAAAATTGGCGGTGAACGAGATTTTTACCAACCTCTACGCGCCCACGAAAATGAACCGACTTTTGCAAGGGGACGTGGGGAGCGGGAAAACCGCCGTCGCCCTTTGCGGGATATTTATGGCGGTGAAGAGCGGGTATACGGCGGCGTATCTTTCGCCTACGGAAGTGCTTGCTTCGCAAAATTACGCCGTTTTGCAACGGTATTTCCCCGATTATAAAATCGGGTATCTTGCGGGCGGTATGACGACGAAAGAAAAGCGGGAGATGAAAGCCAAGCTTAAAAACGGGGAAATCGACGTGATTTGCGGTACGCACGCGATCATTCAAGAGGACGTGGAAATTCCGAGTCTTTCGTTTATCGTTTGCGACGAACAGCACCGTTTCGGCGTGGCGCAAAGAAACGCGCTTGCGGAAAAGGGTAAGGGTGTGGATATGCTCGTTATGAGCGCGACGCCCATTCCCCGTACGCTGTCTTTGATCTTTTACGGCGACCTCGACGTGACGAGTATCACCGACAAACCCAAAGCGCGACAGGAAATTTCCACGAGTATTATCCCCGAATCTAAATACGGCGATATGCTCGATTACGTGCGGAAAGAAACGGAGCGCGGACGGCAGGCGTACTTCGTTTGCTCGAAGATCGAAGACGACGAAGAGGGCACGGTGATGAGCGTCACCGAGCTGTACGAGGAATTGAAAAAAAGACTTCCCACCGTGCGGTTTGCGCTCCTTCACGGTCGCATGAAAGAAAAGGAAAAAAACGAGGTCATGGAAGCGTTCAAAAACCACGAGTGCGATTGCCTCGTGTCCACGACGGTCGTTGAAGTCGGGGTGGACGTGCCGAACGCGACGATTATGATTATTTATAACGCCGAACGCTTCGGACTTTCGCAACTGCACCAGCTTCGTGGGCGCGTGGGCAGAGGCTCGCAAAAGAGCTATTGCTTTTTGTTGATGGGGTCGGACGGCGAAACGGCGCGGGAACGCCTGCTTACCATCAAAAACGAAACGGACGGGTTCAAAATCGCGGAAAAAGACTTGGAAATGCGTGGCGGAGGCGACTTTTTCGGTACGAGGCAGTCGGGAAAAATGCTCGGGGATATCAAGAATTTGCATTATCCCACGCAGGTGGTTTTTGCGGCGAAAAAGCTTTCGGACGATACCTTCGATTCGAGGTTGGATACCGAAGAACTGCGTTTTGCGGCGTTGAAAAAATACGACAGTCTGAAAGACGTCGTAATGAATTAAAAAAGACGCTGTCACGACGCTCGTCGATCCGCAAAAAATATAAAAAAATATTAAAAATATTTTGTCACACTATTGACGAAAGAGAAAAAATGTTGTATAATAGAATTGCAACGAAAAGAGGTGCGATATGAAGAAAGAAAGATGGAACGTAAACGAACTGCAATTTGATGAAAACGGATTTATTCCCGTAATCGCGCAAGATTATGAAAGCGGCGAGGTGCTTTTGCTCGCGCGCATGAACGCGGAAGCCGCGCAAAAGACGGTGGAAACGGGCTACGCGCACTATTACGACGAAAAACTCGGCGCGGTAGATACTTTCGGCGCGTCGCTGGGGAATACGCAACAGGTAATTTCCGCGTTCGTGACCGCAGGCGGGAAAGAACTGCTTTTGAAAGTGCGCCAAAACGGGAACGCGTCGCCCGACGAACAGTCGTTCTCCTGCTTCTCCGAACAAATCAAAGGGGAATATAAGGATATCGGGGGCGAGATGCTCGGTCGGTTACAGCGTATCGTTGCGGAGTATAAAAAGAATCCCGAGGGCGGGTCGTATACGAGCTTCCTGTTTGCGCGTGGCGTGGACAGAATCGGCAAGAAAGTTGGCGAAGAAGCGGTCGAACTCGTAATCGCGGCGAAGAACGAGGGCAAGGAAGGTACGGTCGCGGAAGCGGCGGATCTTCTCTATCACGTCACCGTGCTTTTGGAAGCCAAGGGCGTGAAACTTTCCGAGGTTTGTGCGGAGCTTTGCAAACGCAATAGATAATTTAAGGGCGTACCGACGGTACGCCTTTTTCATTGGGGCAACGTAACGGGTCTTTTCCTTGTTCCTAAACGAATAAAAAACATATGAACACATGAACATATGTACATATGTTCATGTGTTCATATGTTATCAACGGGAAAAGGCGGTGGAAAATACCCGAAAAATGAAATGCGTTTGGTGTTTCATTACACGAAAGGACGGGGAAAACGTAGAGAAGAGAAAAGGGCGGGTAAATAAAGGGTTTTTGAATGAAAATACGCGAAAAAAGGCGAACTCTACCGAGAGTAGAGTTCGTTTCTCTTTTGCGTAGAGTCGTTTTGGGGGAAGAGTAGAGTAAAAAACGAAGGAAAAAAGTTGTTAAAAAAAGGGAAATGCGATAAAATAAAAAAGAGCTTTTCGATAAAACCTTCTTAAAAATTTACAAAGACGACAAAATCCGCGACGGTAAATATGCTATTATTTTTAGACTCTATGCGAAAAAAAGATAAGGAGCGTACGGGATATGGCAAGGAAAATCGTCGTGACGAGCGGGAAGGGCGGCGTCGGTAAAACCACGGTCGCGGCATATTTGTCCGCCACGTTGGCGCGGAAGGGAAAGCGCGTAATCCTTTGCGACGCCGATTTCGGGCTAAATAATATAGACGTTGCCACGGGCGTGGAATCGCTCGTTACTTACGACGTCGTAGATGCGATCGAGGGCAGGTGCAGGGCAAAGCAAGCGCTCGTGCGCCATCCCCGTTTTCCGAATTTATACGTGCTCACGAGCAGTCATTCTGCGCCCGAGCGGTATATTTCTCCGCAGTCGCTCAAACTCGTGCTCGAATCGCTTTCGCCTACCTTCGATTTCATTTTTATCGATTGCCCCGCGGGGATCGACGAGGGTTTTCACCGCGCGGTGGCTTCCGCGGACGAGGCGATCGTGGTGACGACGGCGCAGGTATCCGCGCTCCGCGACGCGGACAAGACGATTACGCTATTAAAAAGCTATCAATTTTCGAGCGTTTCGCTCGTGGTAAATAAGGCGCGCGGGGATTTGCTGGTGGCGGGAGAGAGCATGTCGCCCAAGGAAATTTCCGAGCTTTTGAAAACGCCCCTGCTCGGCGTCGTGCCCGAGGAATACTCGATATACGACGGAGCGTTCGAAACGATTCACCCCGCGTTCAAACCCATGGCGAATAACCTCTTGACGGGCAAACGCAAGCTCTACGACGTGACGAAAAAATATACGGGCGTGCTCGGCGGGGTGCGACGGTTTTTGAAAAGGAGCTTGTGATTATGCGAAGACAAACGGACGATTACACGCGCGCAAGCAACGTGATACAGGCGGATAAATCGGTGATGAGCGACGCTTGTAAAGCGTTGGTTTTGAAGGATTTTTCCGATAAATTCAACGAGTATTTCGACCTTTGCGGTTTGCCGAGAATGGAGATTACCTGCAAAAACGGCGTATACGGCGTAAGCGTGTATTTTGAGGCGGAAAGGATAAAAAAATTTAACGTATTAAAATAGAAAGTTTGCTACGACGCAAAAAATATTTTTGCGTAAATCAACCGTTTTTAATGGCGTAGCCAAATAGATTTACATAAGGAGAAAAAACATGAACAGAAAATTTGCAATCGTTACCGATTCGGGTTGCGATATGCCCGCGGACTATTTCAAGGCGCGGGAAATCGTGTGCGTGAAGCTTGGCTTCACCATGAACAACGTAAACTACGAGGGTGAGGACGGGGAACATATTAGCGAAAAGGACTTCTATCAAGCCCTGCGCGACGGCGCAATGCCCACCACTTATCAAGTGACGGGAGAAACGGCGAAAAAATATATAGGGAAGAAGTTGGAAGCGGGCGAAGACGTGTTCGTACTCACTTTTTCTAGCGGACTTTCGGGTACGGCGGGGAGCTTTCAAGTCGCCGCGCGCGAGCTTGCGGAGCAATACCCCGCGCGCAAAATTTTCGTAGTGGACTCCCTTTGCGCCTCCATGGGGCAAGGTCTTTTGCTTGATTATATCGTAAAATTCGCGGAAACGGGCGCGACGATCGAAGAAACGGTAGCGTACGCGGAATCGCTCAAAGGCAAGATTTGCCACCATTTCACCGTGGATAATCTCTTCCACTTAAAGCGTGGCGGGCGCGTTTCGTCCGTGACGGCAATCGTCGGTTCGATTTTGAAAATTAAACCGATTATGCACGTGAGCGACGAGGGGAAACTCGTGGTGATCGGCAAGGCGATCGGCAGGAAAAAATCGTTAAAAACGCTCGTGGATAACCTTTTGGAATTAAAAGACATGGACGAAACGGACGAGATTTTCATTAGCCACGGCGACTGTATCGAGGACGTGGAGTACGTGCGCGGTTTGCTTTTGGAAAAAATGCCGAAAGTGAAAATTACGGTCAATTACGTGGGTACGGTAATCGGTACGCATTCGGGTTGCGGTACGCTTGCCATTTTCCATAAAGGAAAGCATAGATAAGCAAAAGAACTGCGTTTTCGGTTATTGCAAACCATGGTAAAATCGGAAATTTCCGCTATCATATCTATTTTAAGGACAAAGAATAATTGTTTGCGTCACTATTTTATATGGTGGCGCGAATTTTTTTATAAAAAAAAAGATTGTAATAAAATTTTTTTTCAAATTGTAAAAAATATACTTGTATTTTGCATAAAAAAATGCTATACTAAATATGCGAAACCAATTGAATAATGAAAATGGGATATCTTTTTAATGCGTTGCTTGAAATTTGAACGCGTGTTATTTGGAGGGTATTCTCTCTTTTTGTGTATTTTTTCGTGGAATAGATAAAATGCAAATTCTGCTTAATCGAAAAAATATACGGATTTTTCCTATTTTCATTAAGATTGGTTTCGCGACAATTGGAGTTTGCGTTTTTGTGCGTCAACTTCGATTGGCGCACTTTTTATTTTTTACAAAGGATGGATAGAAAAATGGGAAACGGTCAAGTGTTGTTTAAGGGTGGCGGATATGCAAAGAAAAGCCTTGAAGGCAAGTTTGAAGAAATGTCGTTGAAAAAGATTGGTAAAAAAAATGCCAAAGTTACGGAATCGCAAAGAAAGAAAATAAGACTTGTGCATTTATTTTCCAAAATGGACGAATGGGACGATGCGCAAAATATGTTGAACGAGGTTTTGCAAGAAAATCCCTACTATTTCGAGGCGAATTGGGCACAAATTCTTATCAATCATAAGGCGAAAGAATCGGATGAATTGATAGGGGTTTCGTTTACCGAGTATGATTACGAGGTTTTGACGCGTGGTCTGGATTGCGCAAATGAAACGGAAGCAAAAACGTTGCTGAAATTTTTATATGAGTATGGAAAAACCGTAGACGAAAACGGATATGAACGATTGCTTGCATTTGTGTTGCCGTACGAATATGGGGCAAGAGCAGAAAGGATAAAAGAGGCTTTTTCGTATGCAATCGAAAGAGGATATTACGGGGCGTTTACGATTCTTATTTCTACTCTTGATTATTATGAAATTGATAAATATTTGCAGTATCAATTAGAGTTTGCGAGGTCTACGGATTCGGTGGAATATAAGCGTAAATGTATTTTCGACGCGTTGGATATACACCCGCAAAGCGCGGAAGCGATAGAAGAATTGTTTGGTTTACAGTTGGTGAGCGAAAATCCGTCCACGGTTGTAGTTACCGTGAGGAGAATTTTACAGGATTCGTCCAATGGGAATGAGAAGATTTTTACTTTTCTAAAAAGGTGTTTAATAGGGAAAGTAAAGGGAGAGTATTCTTTGATTGTGCAAAGAATGTTGGAATATTATACGGGCGATTGGCAGGATTTGAAAGCGGATTTATTTAATCTTTCTTGTCGCTTAATAGAGAATGGAGATTTTTTCTATGCGACGAGAATTTTACAGTTAATGATAAAGAATGAATTAGGAGATAAACAAATATATTGGAAACTTTGTCTTGCGAAGATCGAGGTAAAAACGGGGGTGGATATCGTAAACGCAAAAATTTTGTTGAAATCTCTTCCTGAATATACGCAATATCTTTTAATGGAAGAGGATGAAGAAGTTTGTCTTAATTGTATTGCTTTGGCGAAAGAACAAGCAAAAAAAAGCGGAAAAGAAAAAAGACCGTTATCTTTGATAAAATGGAGATAAAAGTGTTTAAGGTGGCGCATTTGTTGCTTTTGCAAATGGAAAAACTCCGCGCCGTCGCGATTTCGCGACGGCGCGGGGTTTTTATATCGTAACTTCTTCTACGGTGAGGCGGTTGCCGATTACGCGGAAACGGATTTCCGCGTTTCCAAACCGCATTCCGTATACGCGGTCGGGGTCGTCTTGGTACGAGGGTCTTGGATCGTCGGCAAGACATTCGATCAAGCCCTCGCGTTTTTCCTGCGGGATTTTGTCCAAAAGCTCGCTCGGAAACTCCACTTCCAAACGTTCGTTTTTATGCTCGTCAGCGTAACCGCCCCGTGCGCCCGAAACGACGAGCGTTACGCCCGCCTTTTCCCGTCGTACCTCTTCAAGTTTTACGACGGAGAGTCCGAGGTGGTTGGGGCGGAAGGGGGAACGGCTGGCAAACACGCCCACCCGCCGATTCCCGCCCAAGCGGGGCGGGCGTACGGTGGGCGCGTACCCTTGTTCCCGCGTGGCGGAAAAATCGAATATCAACCAAAGGTGGGAAAACCCCTCGATTTCTCGAAAGAACGCTTCGTCTTGAAAATCGCGTTCAAAACAAATCGCGGAACGCACGGAAGGCGCGCGCCCGCTTTGGCGGGGAATCCCGAATTTTTCCTTAAAATCGTTGCGTACGAACGCAACGGGGGTAATCGTAACTTCTTTTTTCATACGCCTATTATACGCTTTATGAAAAAAAATGTCAAGTGCGTAAAGGATTCTTGCCGAAATTTTGCGAAACGGTGCAAAAAGACTTGCTATATTTTCCCGTTTGTATTATAATAGTTAAGGTTTCTTCCCCTTTAGGGGAAGACGCTTCAAAAACGCGCTTGTAACCGTGTGCGATAAAGAAGCTCCCGCGTTATAACCGTAAAGAAAATATGCAAAAATTCATAAAATATACTTATTTTATACATTTATGCAATATATACGCAAAATATACGGAAAAACATTGAAAATAAACGGTAAAAGCGTTTGACAAACGCGGTGGCAAGGTGTATAATTGTTGCATAACCGTTGAATAAAAAGAATATTTATGCAAAAATAAAGGAGAAATTTATTATGGATAAGAAAGACATCAAAAAAGTAGTACTTGCCTATTCGGGCGGTTTGGACACTTCGATCATCATTCCTTGGTTGAAGGAAAATTACAATAACTGCGAAGTTATCGCGGTGAGCGGAAACGTAGGACAAGCGGACGAGTTGGAGGGCTTGGAAGAAAAGGCTTTGAAGACGGGCGCGTCCAAGTTGTACGTAGAGGACTTGACGGACGAATTCGTAGACGAATACGTAATCCCCACCATGCAGGCGGGCGCAAAATACGAGGAATATTTGTTGGGTACTTCGTTTGCCCGTCCCGTAATCGCGAAGCGTATCGTGGAGATCGCGAAAAAAGAAGGTGCGGACGCTATTTGCCACGGCTGTACGGGTAAGGGGAACGATCAGGTGCGTTTCGAGCTTACGATCAAAGCGTTTGCGCCCGATATGCCCATTATCGCGCCTTGGAGAGAATGGTCGATCAAATCGCGCGAAGAGGAAATCGAGTACGCGGAAGCGCACAACGTACCCTTGAAAATTAGCCGTGAAACGAACTATTCCAAGGACAAGAATTTGTGGCATTTGAGCCACGAGGGCTTGGATTTGGAAGACGCGGGCAACGAACCGCTTTACGAAAAAGAAGGGTTCTTGGAAATGGGCGTATCGCCTTTGCAAGCGCCCGACAAACCCACCTATATCACGATTGATTTCGAAAAGGGTAAACCCGTTGCGTTCAACGATCAAAAAATGAGCGCGAAAGAAATCATTCTCGCGCTCAACAAAGTGGGCGGGGAGAACGGTATCGGGCTTTTGGATATCGTGGAAAACCGTTTGGTTGGTATGAAGTGCCGTGGCGTATACGAAACGCCGGGCGGGGAAATTTTGTACGCGGCGCACAGCTATTTGGAAACGCTTTGCCTCGACAAGTACACGGCGCACAAAAAACAAGAACTTTCCGTTTGCTTTGCCGAGCTCGTATACAACGGACAATGGTTCACGCCCCTTCGCGAAGCGCTTACGGCGTTCGTAGACAAAACGCAAGAAACCGTAACGGGTAAAGTGCGCTTGAAATTGTATAAAGGCAATATCATTAAAGCGGGCGCGTGGAGCGATTATTCCTTGTACTCGGAAGAAATTGCGACCTTCGGGGAAGACCACGTGTACAACCAAGCGGACGCAACGGGCTTTATCAACCTCTTCGGTTTGCCTATCAAAGTGCAAGCGCAGGTAAACGAAAAGAACGGCAAATAAAGAAGGTGCGGTATGGAACTGAAAGGAAAGAAGGTTGCTTTTTTAGGTGACAGTATCACGGAAGGGGCAGGCGTAAGCGACGAGGCGCACCGTTACACGAACGTGTTTGGTACGATTGCGGAATGTGAAATTTTTGTAGACGGAATCGGCGGTACGCGGATTGCTAAGCAAACCGCGCCCACCGTGGATAATCCAAGATTTGATTTAGATTTCGTTTCGAGAGTGCCCGCGCTCCCTGCGGACGCGGATATCGTAGTGGTGTTCGGGGGTACGAACGATTTCGGACACGGCGACGCGCCGTTCGGCGCGTTTGAGGATAGAACGCAAGACACTTTTTGCGGGGCTATGCACGTGCTTTGCAAAGCGCTCGTGGAGAAATATCCGTACGGCACGGTCGTGTTCATGACCCCGCTTCATAGATTGAGCGAGGACGCGACGGTAAACGAGTTGGGGGTGCCTTGTAAACCGTTGGCGGAATACGTGGGAATGATTCGTCGCGTTTGCGAATACTATTCGTTGCCCGTACTCGATTTGTATAAAAACAGCGGTATGCAACCGAAAGTGCCTTGCATTCAAGAGATTTATATGCCCGACGGCTTGCATCCCTCGGACGCGGGTGCGGAAAAGATTGCGCTTTGCTTGAAAGCATTTTTATTGAATTTGTAACGCGAAAAATTTTGCCTGCCCTCGTCGGTGGGCAAAAAGTGCGTTAAAGAAGACTTATTCACGGAGAAAACTATGGAAAAAATGTGGGCGGGGCGTTTCGCAAAAGCGCTCGATAAAAAGGCGGACGATTTCAATTCCTCGTTGCGCTTCGATTACAGAATGTACGCGCAGGATATCAAAGGCTCTATGATGCACGCGGAAATGCTTGCTCGGCAGGGCATATTGCCCGAGTCGGATAAAGACGCGATTATCGACGGGCTTGCGGGGATTCTTGCCGATATTGAGTCGGGGAAACTTACCTTCGATTCGGACGCGGAAGATATTCATATGTTTATAGAAGCGGAGCTTACCCGTAGAATTGGCGACGCGGGCAAACGCTTGCATACGGCGCGAAGCCGTAACGATCAAGTGGCGGTGGATATTCGATTGTATCTTCGCGACGAGGCGGAAACGCTCGTCGCGCTCGTGAAAGAATTGATCGTCGCCGTGACGGATAAAGCGGAGTCGAGCGCGGATATTATCGCGCCCGGGTATACGCATTTGCAACGCGCGCAACCGATAAGCTTTGGTCACCAACTTATGGCGTACGCCATGATGCTACTTCGGGATATCGGAAGAATCGAGGACGCGACGGCGCGTATGAACGCGGAGTGCCCGTTGGGGAGCTGTGCGTTGGCGGGTACGACCTATCCCACCGACCGCGCGTATACGGCGGAACGGCTCGGGTTTACGGGCGTTTCGAGAAACAGTATCGACGGGGTTTCCGACCGCGATTTTTGCTTGGAGCTTATGAGCGCGATTGCGATTTTAATGATGCACCTTTCCCGTTTCTCGGAAGAGATTATTCTTTGGTCGAGCTGGGAATTCAAGTTTATCGAGTTGGACGATTCGTACACGACGGGGTCGTCGATTATGCCCCAAAAGAAGAATCCCGATATGGCGGAGCTAGTGCGCGGGAAAACGGGCAGAGTGTACGGCGATTTGATGGCGCTTTTGACGACGCTCAAAGGCTTGCCCCTTGCCTATAACAAGGATATGCAAGAGGACAAGGAAGCGATATTCGACGCCGTGGACACGGTGAAAATGTGCTTGGAAGTGTTCACGCCCATGATTGCGACGATGACGGTGAACGGAGAGAATACCTATCGCGCCGCGCAAAAGGGCTTTATCAACGCCACCGACCTTGCCGATTATCTCACGAAAAAGGGTATGCCGTTCCGTGCGGCGTATAAGATCGTCGGGCAGATCGTAGGCGAATGTGTAGCGAGCGGGCAGGTGCTCGACGAATATCCCCTCGAAAAATACAAGGCGCACAGCGCGCTGTTCGAGGCGGATTTGTATAAGGAAATTTCCTTGGAAAACTGCGTGGAGAAACGCGGTAGCATGGGCGGGGCTTCGCCCGAATCGGTACGCGCGCAAATCGCGTGGGTGCGTACGCAAATTACGGAGTGAAATATGAAAAAAGTATTTATCGACGGTAGTTCGGGAACGACGGGCTTGCGGATTCGCGAACGGTTGGAAAGTCGTAAGGATATCGAGCTTTTGACGATTGCGGAAGAAAAGCGCAAGGACGCGGAAGAAAAGAAAAAGATTATCAATCAAGCGGACGTGGTGTTTTTATGTTTGCCCGACGACGCGGCGAGAGAATCGGTTGCGCTCGTGGAAAATCCCAACACGGTGGTGATTGACGCGTCTACGGCGCATAGAACGCTTCCCGATTGGGCGTACGGCTTCCCCGAGCTTGGCGAAAGCTTTGAAAAGAAGATTTTGTCCTCCAAGCGTATCGCCGTGCCCGGTTGTCACGCGAGCGGGTTTATCGCGCTCGTCTATCCGCTGATCGAAGCGGGGTTTTTGGATAAAAGCGCGTTGCTTTCCTGTCATTCGATTACGGGCTATTCGGGTGGCGGAAAGAGTATGATCGCGCAATACGAAAGTGAGGAGCGGGATTACGAACTGCTTGCGCCCTATCAATACGGGATCGGACAAAACCACAAGCATTTGAAAGAAATGAAAGGGATTACGGGCTTGGAAAACGCGCCCGTGTTTTGCCCGATCGTTTCCGATTTTTACAGCGGTATGCTCGTGACCGTGCCCCTGTTCAAAAAACAGCTCCAAAAGGGCGGATTGGAAGAGATTCGGGAATTGTATCGTCAAAAGTACGCGGGCGAAACGGTGAAGTTCGTGGAGAAAATGGACGAGGGCAAGGCAGGGTTCGTGTCCGCGTTGGAAAGATGCTACTACGATACCATGTGGGTAACCGCGGAGGGAAACGAGGATAGAATTATCTTAATGGCTGTGTACGATAACCTCGGCAAAGGCGCGAGCGGTGCGGCGGTAGAGTGTATGAACCTCGTGCTCGGCGCGGAAAAAACGGAAGGGTTGGTCGTTACGAGTCGGGAACACCGTCAACAATGGCTGGACGGAAAATGGAGAAGAAATCAAGGTTGAGGATAAAGATATGTTGAAAGAAGTACAAGGCGGCGTATGCGCCGCGAAAGGATTTACGGCGAACGGGGTGCATTGTGGTATCCGCAAGAATAAAACGAAGCGCGACCTTGCGCTTATCGTGAGCGAAGTGAAAGCAAGTGCGGCGGCTACTTATACGCAAAACCTCGTCAAGGGCGCACCGCTCACCGTTACGAAAAACAATATTTCCGACGGCTACGCGCGCGCGATTATTTGTAACAGCGGGAACGCGAATACCTGCAACGCAAACGGCGTAGAGATCGCGGAACAAACCTGCGCGCTGTTGGCAAAGGAATTGGGGATTTCCTCCAAAGACGTCGTGGTTGCGTCCACGGGCGTTATCGGGCAACCGCTCGATATTACGCCGATTGCCAACGGGATTCCCGCGCTCGTGGCGGGGCTTGGCGATCACAGCGATTACGCTTGCGAAGGGATCATGACGACGGATACCGTCTTGAAAGAGATCGCTTTCGAGTTTGAAGTAAACGGCACGCTTTGCCGTATCGGGGGGATTGCAAAGGGTAGCGGTATGATTCACCCGAACATGGCGACGATGCTCGTGTTCGTAACGACCGACTGCAAAATTTCACCCGCTACGTTGCAAAAGGCGCTTTCCGAAGATATCAAGGACTCGTTCAATATGGTGAGCGTGGACGGCGATACTTCCACCAACGATATGGTGACGGTGCTTGCAAACGGTATGGCGGGGAATACGGAGATTATCGAGGAGGGCGAGGCGCTCGACGCGTTCAAGGAGGCACTTGCCGCGGTGACGAAATATCTTTGCCGTAAGATCGCAGGCGACGGCGAGGGCGCGACGAAACTGCTCGAATGTAAGGTGTGTGGGGCGAAAGATACTGCGACGGCAAAAACGGTAGCAAAATCCGTAATCTGTTCTTCGCTTTTGAAATCTGCAATGTTCGGTTCGGACGCGAATTGGGGACGGGTGCTTTGCGCGATCGGGTATTCGGGCGCGGAAGTGGACGTGAATAAAGTGGGCGTTTGTTTCCGTTCGCAAAAAGGCTCGGTGGTCGTTTGCGAAAACGGCGCGGGCGTGGAATTTTCCGAGGAAAAGGCAAAGGAAGTGTTGGGCGAAAAGGAAATCGAGATCCTTATCACGCTCGGCGACGGCGACGGCAAAGCCGTGGCTTGGGGTTGCGACTTGACTTACGATTACGTCAAAATTAACGGCGATTACAGAACCTAATAAGGAAGGAGAAACGAATGGAAACGACGACGGCGCAACGCGCGGAGATCCTCACGCAGGCGTTGCCATACATACAAAAATATAACGATAAAATCGTAGTGATTAAATACGGTGGAAACGCCATGATCAACGAGGAACTCAAAGAAGCGGTGATGGGCGATATCGTATTGCTTTCGCTGATTGGCATAAAAGTGGTGCTCGTGCACGGCGGTGGACCGGAGATCACGGAAATGCTCAATAAAGTGGGTAAGAAATCGGAGTTCGTCAACGGGCTTCGAGTCACGGACAAAGAGTCCGTGGAAATCGTGCAAATGGTACTCGCGGGGAAAGTGAATAAAAACCTCGTGAACATGATGCAAAACAAGGGCGGTAAAGCGATCGGGCTTTGCGGTATCGACGGGCATATGATCAAAGCCAAGAAAGCGGACGAGCGGTTGGGCTTCGTCGGGGAGATCACCGAAGTGAACGCAACGCCCATTCTCGACGTATTGGAAAAGGGATATATTCCCGTCGTATCCACGATCGGTTGCGACGAAGAAGACAACGTGTACAACATCAACGCGGACACGGTGGCGGCGCGCCTTGCGGGCGAGTTGAAAGCGGAATGTTTGATTTCCATGACGGATATCGTGGGCTTGCTCCGCGACAAAGACGACCCGTCCACGCTCATTCCCAAAGTATACGTTTCCGACGCGCCCCGTTTGATTCGCGAAGGCATTATTAGCGGCGGCATGATTCCCAAAGTAAATTGCTGTATCGAAGCGATTCGCCGTGGCGTTCACAAAGTCTTTATTATCGACGGTCGTATCCCGCACTCCATTCTCATTGAAGTATTGACGGACGAGGGGATTGGGACGATGTTTGTGTCGGGCAACCACCTCTAAAACTGTAAAGCGGAGAATCCACGGCACAATCCAAAAACTTAACCACGGTTAAGTTTTTGGAAAAGGGTTGGTAAGAGCAAACGAGCTGTCAAAACGGCGGTGTAGTAACCCGACCGAGAATGATAGACAAAACTAGGTGCAGGCTTAGCCTGCTTGCTCCGTTTTACTTCGGTTTATTCGGGTGAGGCGGTAACCGCGGAGAATCCACGGCGCAATACGGCGTTGAACTGCGTTTTTTCTCGCTCGTTTACGCATAGTAAACTCCCGTCGAAAAAGCCCAAAAACTTAACCATGGTTAAGTTTTAATGAAATTCGGCTACGCCGAATGAAATCCGCTTGACGCGGGTGAAATTGCTACGCAATGAAATTTTGCTTCGCAAAATGTCGGCACAACCCCAAAACTTAACCATGGTTAAGTTTTTGGATCATAAAAACAGCCCCAAAAACTCCAACTCTACTGTGAGTAGAGTCGCATTTTAGAAGGGGGTTTGTGAGAGCAAAAAAGCTGTCAAAACGGCGGTAAGATACACCGAAACGGAGTGATAGATAAAAATTAGGTGCAGGATTATCCTGCCCACACTTTTTTACTTATTAAAAGAGGAATAAAACATGGATATTAAACAAATTGATAAACAATTCGTTGCCAATACCTACGCGCGGTTTGATTTACGCCTCGTGCGCGGGAAAGGCTCGCTCGTGTACGACGAAACGGACAAGGAATATATCGACCTCGGTACGGGTATCGCGGTGAATGCGTTCGGCGTAGGCGACGAGGTTTGGAAAAACGCGGTTATCGCGCAGTTGAATAAAATTCAACACACTTCCAACCTCTATTACAGCGACCCTTGCGCGTTGCTCGCGCAAAAGCTTTGCGAGCGTACGGGCATGAGAAAAGTTTTCTTTTCCAACTCGGGCGCGGAAGCCAACGAGTGTGCGATTAAAACGGCGCGAAAATACGGCGCGGATACCAAGGGCAAAGACTATTTCACGATCGTGACTTTGCAAAACAGTTTTCACGGCAGGACGATCACGACCCTTTCCGCGACGGGACAGGACGTCTTTCACGAACACTTTACGCCTATGACGGACGGGTTCGTGCACGCGCTTGCAAACGATATCGAGGATATGGAAAGACTCGTTCGCGCGCATAAATGTTGCGGGATATTCCTCGAACTCGTACAGGGCGAGGGCGGTGTAACCGCGCTCGATACGGCATATGTGAAAGCCGTGGAAGCGCTCGCGCGCCGTGAGGGCTTGCTTCTCATGATCGACGAGGTGCAAACGGGGAACGGGCGTACGGGCTCGCTGTACGCGTTTGAACAGTACGCGATCACCCCCGACGTCGTAACGACGGCAAAGGGCTTGGGTGGCGGACTCCCCATTGGCGCGACCATGCTCGGCGAGCGGGTGGAGAACCTCTTTACGGCGGGTTTGAACGGTTCTACTTTCGGTGGAAATCCCGTTTGTGCGGCGGGCGCGTTGAGCGTGTTGGAACGAATCGACGAAACGCTCCTTTGCGCCGTTCGGGAAAAGGCGAACTATATTTTCGACGAACTGCGCGACGCGAAAGGCGTAAAAAGCGTTTCGGGTTTGGGGCTTATGATCGGTGTTGACTGCGAAAAAGACGCGGGTGAGATCGTAAAAGCCTGTATGCAAAGAGGGGTGCTCGTGATTAAAGCGAAACACAAAGTCCGTTTGTTGCCCGCTTTGAATATCCCGTTTGAACAGTTAAAACAAGCAATAAAAACCTTAAAGGAAGTAATAGCGGAATGAAACATTTATTAAAACTTATGGATTTATCCCAAAAGGATATCAACGAAATTCTCAATCTTGCCGATCAACTCAAATTCGAGAAAAAGAACGGCATTGCCCACCCTCTTTTGAAAGGGAAAACGCTGGGTATGATTTTCTCCAAATCCTCGACGCGTACGCGCGTATCTTTCGAGGTGGGTATGTACGATTTGGGCGGAAACGCGCTCTTTTTAAGCTCGCGTGATTTGCAAATCGGTCGCGGTGAACCCGTACAGGACACCGCGCGCGTGCTTTCGCGCTACTTGGACGGTATCATGATCCGTACCTTCGCGCAAAAGGAAGTGGAAGACCTTGCTACTTACGGTTCGATTCCCATTATCAACGGTCTTACCGATTATTGCCACCCCTGCCAAGTGCTTGCGGACCTTATGACCATTCGCGAATATAAGGGCGGATTCGAGGGTTTGAAACTTTGCTATATCGGCGACGGAAACAACATGACCAACTCCCTGATCGTGGGCGGTATTAAAATGGGCATGGAAGTTTCGGTGGCGTGCCCCAAGGGTTACGAACCGGATGCGGAGCTTATGAAATGGGCGAGCGAGAACGGGAAGTTCACCTGCACGGAAGACGTTTTGGAAGCGGCGAAGGGCGCGGACGTGCTCTACACCGACGTATGGGCGTCCATGGGTCAGGAAGGCGAAGCGGAAGCGCGCAAAAAGATTTTCAAAAACTATCAAATCAACGCGGGCGTAATGGCAGTTGCGAACGAGGGTGCGATGGTATTGCATTGTTTGCCCGCGCACCGTGAAGAGGAAATCACGAACGAAGTGTTCGAAGCGCACGCAAACGAGATTTTCGACGAGGCGGAAAACAGACTGCACGCGCAAAAAGCCGTGCTCGTAAAATGCCTTGGGGGGCGGTAAGCGTATGGAATACCGTATTCAAAGCGGGGAAACGGTCGTCACCGTTTCCGATCTTGGCGCAGAGCTTATCAGCGTGAAAACGGGCAACGAAGAACGCCTTTGGCAAAACCCTACGGGGGAATGGGGCGGGCACGCGCCCTTGCTGTTCCCCGTTGCGGGGCGTTGCGGAGTGACGGTCAACGGCACTTCGTATCCTATCGGTATGCACGGCGTAGCACGCAAAGCGGTTTTTGCTCTTACGGAAAAAACGGAAACTTCGGTTACGCTTGCGTTGCGCTCGAACGAAAGCACGCGGGCGGTTTATCCGTTCGAGTTCGTGTTTTCCGTTACCTATTCGATTGACGAAAACAAGCTTTCAATTGCTTACGAAGTGGAAAATCCGTCCGAGCAAACGACGTATTACGCGGGCGGTAGTCACGAATCGTACGCACTCAAAACGGACGTGGACGGTTATGAAATCGAGTTTGAAACGACGGAATCGCTCACTCGTTTGTTGCATAACAATAACGGAAAATTGACGGGCGAAACGCTGTTTTTGGGCGAAATGCAAACGATGCCCTTGGATAAAGAAGGGCTTTCGAACGGCGATACTTACGTTTTCGAAGATATCCGTTCTCGTTCCGTCGTGTTGAAAGAACGGGGCGGAAAGGCGATTGCGAGAGTAAGTTTTCCCGATTATCCCAATCTTTTGTTTTGGCACGCGGACGGCGCGCATTATATTTGTATCGAGCCTTGGCTTAATCTTCCCGATACCGAGGGCAAAGAAACGGTGGAGTTTGCGCAAAAGAAAGGCGTTCGCGCGCTTGCGCCCAAGGCGAAGGCACGGCTCGTACACACGATTGAATATTTATGATAAAGATAGGTAAATACCGACATTTTAAGGGTAAGGAATACGAGGTAATCGCGCTTGCTAAGCACTCGGAAACGGAAGAAGAACTCGTCGTGTACCGCGCGTTGTACGGCGAGGGCGAGGTTTGGGTTCGTCCCGCTTCCATGTGGGAAGAGCAGGTGCAATGCCAAGGCGAAACCGTTTCGCGCTTTACCTTTATCGGCGAAGGGGAATGATAGGAATACGAACGGAGTGTAAGACATGGAAAAAACGGTAAGCGGTGCGCGGGTGCATAAGCCCACGCCTGCAAGCACTTGGCTTTTGGTGCTTTGTTGGTTAGTGTATACCTGTTCTTTGCTTGGCAAGGTGAACTATTCCGCCAATATTACGCAAGTGGAGGATTTCTTCGGCGTTACGCATCAAAGCGCGGGTTTGGTGACTTCCTTTTACTTTTTTGCGTACGGCGCGGGGTAAATCGTCAACGGCTTGCTTTGCAAAAAATACAATATCAAATGGATGGTATTCGGGAGCTTGATCGTTGCGGGCGGGGCAAACCTCGCCGTGGGGATAACGAATAACTTTGAAATTATCAAATATCTTTGGCTCGTCAACGGGATCGCGCTGTCCGTGCTGTGGCCGACGCTCATTCGCCTGCTTTCCGAAACGACGTCGAGAAAGAAAATGGCGCGCGCAAGCGTGGGTATGGGTACGACGACGGCAACGGGTACGCTCATTATCTACGGGTTAAGTTCCCTGTACGCGGAGATTGCGAACTTCCGTTACGCGTTTTATACGGCGGCGTTGGCGTTGCCCACCGTAGCGATTATTTGGCTTTGCTCGTATGGGAAAATTACGCGCGGGGCAAAAGCGGAAGCGGAAAAAGAGGACGCGGAGGACGATATTCCCGTACGCCCTGCGGAAACGGTGAAAACGAAGGGGAAAATAGAGGGATCGGTTTTGACTTGGATCGTACTGCTTGCCGTTATCGCCGTGGCGACCAATCTTTTGAAAGATTCGCTCACCACTTGGGTGCCTGCGATTTTGAAAGAAACTTACGGTTTTCCCGATTCTCTGTCCATTCTCGTTACCCTCGTTTTGCCTTTGATTTCCGTGTTCGGCAATATCATTGCCGTCACCGTGCATAAAAAAATACCCGATTATATCGGGTCGAGCGGGTTGTTTTTCCTCGTTTGCGGACTTATGATTTTGGCGATTATCGGCTCGATTTCCGTAGGCTTGGTGGTGATTACGGTTTTCGCGTTCGCAATCGTTTCGTGCGCGGCGTCCTGTTCCAACTCCACCATTACGAGTATTTTCCCGCTGTACATGAAAGGGAAAGTTAATTCGGGTATGATAGCGGGCGTGTTGAACGGCTTTTGCTACGTGGGAAGTACGATTAGTTCGTACGGGATCGGCGTAGTTGCCGATGCGTACGGTTGGACGGCGGTCTTTTGGTTGCTCTTCGGCGTTGCGGCGTTCGTCGTTGCACTGTCCGTTGGATACTTCCTTATAAAAAAATTGATAAAGAAATAATAAATCGCCGTCCGTGAAAGGCTTTCACGGACGGCGTCGTTTTTTATTCGGAGTCTTTTAATTTGCCTGAGGCGGTAAGGTCTAAAATTCCAAAGTATATAGACGCAACCGCAACGAGCACGTAAAGGACTTTCAGCGCGTACCCCATAGGATAAGTGAACATGAGCACGCAATAGAGGATAAGTATGCAAGCGGCGATAAATTTGAAAATCGCGCCGACGATTGCCATACCGCGCCCGCTGTTTTTGTTGGACGAAAGTACGCCCGCCGCAACGAAGTTGAGAATCGCGCAAACGAGTAGCGCAATCGCGGCGATTAGCCCGAAGATAATGATGACGATAATGCCGAATCCCTCTAACGACTCCGTTCCTTCCAAAGTGTCTATGTACGCAGTAAAGGAGAAGATTTCCCCGAAGAACGCGACGAGTGCCATGATTACGAATACGATCCCAAAAATGAGATTGCTCCGTCTTAATTTTTTCTTGTTTTCCATAACGACCTCCTTGTCTTCTTCCCTTATAGTATATACTATATCCTTTCCGTTTGTCAATACTTTGCGCGAAAAAAGTCGAAAAAAAATTAAAAAGAGGGGGCAGGGTTGCGTTGAAAGGGGAAAATATGGTAAATTTTGGCGTTAAAACGGTGCGCGCTACTTCTTAAAAGGATAGAATTTCCTTTTTTTTCAAGACCATATGAATATATGAACATATGTACATATGTTCATATATTCATATGTTGTAGGCAGGATTTTGTGCAGGGGGTGGAGATAAAGCGAGGGCGTAAAAGATGGAAATTTGATAGGACGGCTAAACGGTGAAGATAAAGAGGGGTGTGTTGTAGGCAATTTTTGTTATTCAAAACGGTGTGCGCGTATTCTTGATTGTTTGGAATTTCCTTGCCAAGCAAAAAAAACATATGAACGCATGAACATATGTACATATGTTCATGCGTTCATATGTTGCAAGGGAAATTTGCGCGCGGGGATATGAAAATAAAATGAAAGTGTGCACGGTGAGGGCGTGGGGAGATAGAAGTTTGATAGGATAAGTGAACGAAAAATGGTGGGGATAAAGCGAAAGCGTATACGGTGAGGGCGCGGGGAGATGGAAGATTGATAGGATAAGTGAACGGGAAACGGTGGAAATAAAATGAAAGTGTGTACGGTGAGGGCGTGGGGAGATAGAAGTTTGATAGGATAAGTGAACGGAAAACGGTGGGGATAAAGCGAAAGCGTATACGGTGAGGGCGCGGGGAGATAGAAGCTTGATAGGACGGGAAGCGGGCGTTGTAAAAAAGAAGGTGGAGAATCGGCTCGCCACGGTACTTTATAAAAAGAGGGGGGCAGGGGCGCGACGAAGATAAAAACGGGGCGTACGGGATGAAAGACCGTACGCCCCTAAATAAGGAGGAAAATGGTTGGGCTATAATAAAACGACGCCGTTTTCACGGCAAATCCGACGGGTTTCGTCGTCCCAAACGGACACTTGTACCTCGCCGATATGCGCCTTTTGTAAAAGGAGCATGGAAAGTCTTGATTGACCGATACCCCCGCCTATGGTTAAGGGAAGCTCGCCCCTTAAAAGCGCGCTGTGGAAAGGAAGTTTTGCCCGCTCCGTCGCGTTTGCTTTTTTAAGCTGTTCCGCCATCGTGCGTTCGTCCACGCGAATCCCCATGGAAGAAATCTCCACGGCGCTGGAAAGCACTTCGCTCCAAAAGAGAATATCTCCGTTGAGCGACCAATCGTCGTAGTCGGGCGCGCGCTTGTCGTGCGCCGTGCCCGAGCGGAGCTTATCTCCGATTTGCATTAAAAATACCGTTCCGTATTCCTTGGTTACGGCGTTTTCCCGTTCCTTGGGAGTAAGATGCGGATAGGCGTCTTCCAACTCCTGCGAGGTGATAAATTTCACCGTACGGCAAAGGTTTACGCCAAGTTGCGGATAACGGCATTTGAGGAAATCGAGCGTGTCGCAAATCGCGCCGACGATCCCTTGCACGACCTTTTTCAAATAATCTTCGTTGCGCGTTTCCCGCGTGATAATCTTTTCCCAATCCCATTGATCGGTATAGACGGAGTGTAAATTGTCAAGCTCCTCGTCCCGCCGAATTGCGTTCATGTCCGTATATAGCCCCTCGCCTGCGGAAAAACCGTACGAGGCGAGCGCCATACGCTTCCATTTCGCAAGAGAATGTACCACTACGGCGTCCTTGCCCGTTTCTTTCAAATCGAAACGGACGGCGCGCTCAACCCCGCTCAAATCGTCGTTTAGACCCGTATCGGGATCGACGAACAGGGGCGCGGAAACGCGCTTTAAGTTCAAAGCGAGGCACAGCCTTTCTTCAAAAGTACGCTTTAACAGCCCGATAGCCGTTTGCGTGTCGTACAAACCCAAAACGGCACGATAGCCTTTTGGAATTACCGTTTTGCTCATAAGAGTGCCTCCTTTCCGTGTATTGTAGTATAGTTTATCATATTTTTCTGCGTTTGTCAAGAAAATCGAATAAAAAATATTCTACAATCGAAAAAATAAATTTTACCAAGAAAAAGAGGGCACGAAGAAAATTTGCGAAAAGGCGTTACAAACGCGGGAAAAACGGGTATAAAAAGAGTAGATTTCCACTATTTTACAAAAACGAAGGCACTTTGCGGTATTTTTTCTCCGAAAGCGGTTAAAAACGCTTTGATTTTCGGCGGAAATATTGTAAAATATAAGGTAGGATAAAATACGCGTATTATGCGTTTTAGACAAATAAGCAAGACGGAGAATTTTTTGCATGGGACTAATTAAGTACTTGATGAGCGGCGACGGGAGAAGAAGCCTGAAAAAGCTGAACAAAATGACGGACGAGGTGGAAGCGCTCGAACCGAAGTATCAAGCGATGGACGACGAAACGCTGAAAAGCCAAACGGAGGTGTTGAAAGGACGCCTCGCAAACGGGGAAACGCTCGACGATATTCTCTACGACGCGTTTGCCGCGCTTCGCGAAGCGGCGAAGCGCGTATTGGGTATGCGCCATTTCCGCGTACAAATTATCGGCGGTATCTGTTTGCACCAAGGCAGAATCGCGGAAATGCGTACGGGTGAAGGTAAAACGCTCGTATCCACGCTCCCCGCGTACCTCAACGCGCTCACGGGCAAAAGCGTGCATATCGTCACCGTGAACGATTACCTTGCCAAGCGTGACGCGGAATGGATGGGTAAGGTACACAAGTTCATGGGGCTTACCGTCGGCGTCGTCGTGCCCGGTATGGAAGACGACGAAAAGCGCGAAGCGTATAAATGCGATATCGTGTACGGTACGAACAACGAATTTGGGTTCGACTATTTGCGTGATAACTTAAAAACCGACCTTTCCAAAATGGTACAGCGCGATTTGACCTTTGCCATCGTGGACGAGGTGGACTCCATTTTGATCGACGAAGCGAGAACGCCGTTGATTATTTCGGGCAAGGGCGAAAAGTCGTCCGATTTGTACGTGCAAGTGGATAAGCTCGTGCGTACCTTCACGGGCGGTTTCGACGACGAACTCAAAGAAGCGGAAGAGTCTGCGTTGCAAGCGTCAAAGGGCAAGAAAAAGAAGAAGAAAGTCGTCGTGGAAGACGAGGACGACGACGAGGTTGACTACACCAAGATGACCTTGGAAGAACAAGCCAACTACGAAGCGGAGCTGGAAGAAAAGCGTGCGAAAGCGCTTGCGGAAGCGCCCGAGGGCAAGAAATCGCTTGCCGCGGCGAAAGAATGGGACTATATCATTAACCGTAAGGATAAGACGGTGGAGCTTACCGAAAGCGGTGCGAGAAAGGCGGAAAGATTCTTCCGTATCGACAATATCGCGGAGATCGAGCACGCCGATTTGAACCACCACATTCAACAGGCGCTCAAAGCGCATAAGCTTTTCAAACTCGACGAAGATTATATCGTCAACGACGGCGAAGTTATTATCGTTGACGAATTTACCGGTCGTCTTATGATCGGTCGTCGGTATTCGGACGGTTTGCACCAAGCGATTGAGGCAAAGGAAGGGGTGGAAGTGCGTAGCGAAAACAAGACCTACGCGACGATTACCTTCCAAAACTATTTCCGTTTGTACAACAAACTTTCGGGTATGACGGGTACGGCGAAGACGGAAGAAGCGGAGTTTAGAACGATTTACTCGCTCGACGTCGTGGAGATTCCCACCAACCGCCCGATCAAGCGTGTGGATTTGCCCGATATGGTATACAAAACGCAGGACGGTAAGAAACGCGCGATCGTGGAAGAGATTATGAAACGCCACGAAAGCGGACAGCCCATTCTCGTGGGTACTTCCTCGGTAGATAAATCGGAAGAAATTTCCCGTTTGTTGAAACGCAACGGCGTGAAGCATAACATTCTCAACGCGAAGAACCACGAACGCGAAGCGGAAATCGTTGCGCAGGCGGGCAGACTCAACGCCGTTACCATTTCCACCAACATGGCGGGGCGCGGTACGGACATCTTGCTTGGCGGTAACCCCGAATATCTCGCGAAGAAACGCCTCCGCGAAGAGGGCGCGGCGAAAGAGGATATCGAGCTTGCCATGAGTTTGTATATCACGGAAGTGAGCGATGAAATCAAGGCGCTCCGCGACCGTTATAAGAAAGTTTACGAATATTATAAGAAAGAAACGGACGCGGAAAAAGAACAGGTAATTTCGGCGGGCGGGCTTTGTATTATCGGTACGGAACGCCACGAATCCCGTCGTATCGATAACCAGCTCCGCGGTCGTGCGGGTCGTCAAGGGGATATCGGTATGTCCGTATTCTTCCTTTCTTTGGAAGACGATCTCGTGCTCCGTTTCGGCGGGGAGAGAATGAAGGCAATGTACACCACCTTCGGGATCGACGAGGATACCTGTATCCAATCGAAGATGCTTTCCCGCGGTATTGAAAACGCGCAAAAGACGATCGAGGGTAGAAACTTCGGTATCCGTAAGAACGTCCTTCAATACGACGACGTTATGAACAAACAACGTATGGTTATGTACGAAGAGCGCATGAACGTGTTGCGTGGCGGTAACGTACACGACCAAATCCTCAAATATATCCCCGACTACGTGGCGGAAGTGCTTTCCTCGGCGGTGAACGTGGAAGATATGCCCGAACTTTGGAACGAAGCGGAACTCAACGCCGCGCTCGAAGCAAAGGTATTGCCCGAGGGCACGAATTACGTGACGCGCGAACGGCTTATGAAGTGGGATTACGAGCTTGCGCTCAAAAAGATTTGCAAGAAGGTAGAAAAGGAATACGAAAAGAAGATCGAAGAACTCAAAGAAGCGGGGATCGACTTCTACTCGGTGGAACGCCGCGTGCTCCTTATGAACGTGGATAGAAATTGGATCGACCATATCGACGCCATGGACCAACTCCGCAAGGGTATTTCCCTCCGTGCGTACGGGCAAGTAGACCCGATCATTTCGTACAAGAAAGAGGGCTTCGATATGTTCGACGAAATGATCGCGCGTATTCAACGCACGACGATTAGCGTGCTTTTGAAGGTAAAGGTGGAGATTCGTCCCGCGCCCGTACAGGCGCAACCGACGGGCGCGCCTACGCCTGCTCCCGCAAGACCCGCGGGTAGACCGTTCCGCCGTCAAATGCCTACGCCCTTGTCGCAAATGAGTTCGTATCAAGACGCGCAAAAGCGCGCGCAGGAAAACCAACCTCCCGTACCTCCCAAAAAGGACGAAGAAAAGTAAGAGAGATTATATGTTCAAAGCAGACGATTACAGATTAAAAATTCAAGCCATGCGCGAAGTGCTCAAAGAAGCGGGCTACGCGCTGGATATCGAGCATTTGCGCCCTCGCTTGGCGGAGCTTGAAAAGGAACAGGAAAACCCCGACGTTTGGCAGGATCTTGAAAAATCTACGAAAATCGGCAGGGAAGTGGCGAGCCTCCGCAATAAAATTGCGGCGTATGAAAAGGGCGAAACGGCGCTTTCCGACGCGGAAGACGTTATCGATTTGATTGAAGAAACGGGCGACGAGAGCTTGATTGCCGAATTGGACGAAATGCTCGCTACGGCGGAAAAGGATATCGAGGATATGCGTATCCGCGCGATTTTGAAAGGTCCGTACGATAGCCACAACGCCATGCTTTCCCTGCACGCAGGTGCGGGCGGAACGGAGGCTTGCGATTGGTGTCAAATGCTCTACCGTATGTATTGCCGTTATTGCGAAAAAATGGGCTTTAAGGTATTCGAGCTCGATCGCGAAGCGGGGGACGGCGCGGGCTTTAAGAGCGTTGCGTTCCGCGTGGAAGGCGAAAACGCCTACGGGTATTTGAAAGCGGAAATGGGCGTGCATAGACTCGTCCGCATTTCCCCGTTCGACGCCAACAAACGCCGTCAAACTTCCTTTTGTTCGCTGGAAGTTATGCCCGAGGTCGAGGACGACAACGAAGTGGAGATCAACGACGACGATATCCGTATCGATATTTACCACTCGGGCGGTGCGGGTGGACAAAACGTAAACAAGGTTGCCTCCGCCGTGCGCATCACGCACTTCCCTACGGGGATCGTGGTACAATGCCAAAACGAGCGTTCGCAACTGCAAAATAAGGCTATGTGTTTCGCCATGCTCCGTTCCAAGCTTTTGGAAAAGAAGATCGAACAACGGCAAGCGGAAGCGGCGGCAATGAAAGGCGACGTGAAAAAAATCGAGTGGGGCGCGCAAATCCGTTCTTACGTGTTCTGCCCGTACACCTTGGCGAAAGACCACCGCACGGGCTACGAAAAGGGCGATATTCAAGCGGTCATGGACGGAGAAATTCACGGCTTCGTGATCGATTATTTGAAGAAATCTTAATACGAAGGAAGGGGGCAGGTAAGTGTTGACCGCCCCTTTCTCCGTGAAAACGAGGAGTTTTATGTACGATCCTTTCGATAAAAATAATACGAATAAAGCCGAACCGATAATCCTCGGTATCGAATCCTCTTGCGACGAAACGGCTGCCGCCGTGATTCGCGGTAGGAAGATTCTTTCCGACGAAATCGCGTCTTCCGCCGATATACAATCGCTTTACGGTGGCGTCGTGCCCGAAATCGCTTCGCGCGCGCATACGGACGCGATTGCAAAGGTCGTGGAAAAGGCGGTGCAAAACGCGGGGGTTACTTACGCGGATATCGACGCCGTCGCCGTTACTTACGGCGCGGGGCTTTTGGGCGCGTTGCTCGTGGGCGTTTCGTTCGCCAAAGCGTTTGCGTACGCGCTAAATAAACCGCTGATTGCCGTCAATCATATTCGCGGACATCTCGCGGCGGCGTATTTGCACGAGCAAACCTTGCAACCGCCGTTCGTTACTTTGCTCGCAAGCGGTGGGCATACCGCGGTGCTGTATACGAAAACGGAGTCGGAGTTTGAAATTCTCGGCGCGACCTTGGACGACGCGGTGGGCGAAGCGTTTGATAAAGTGGCGCGGGTGCTCGGTTTGAAATACCCGGGCGGACCGAATATCGAGCGGTGCGCCAAAGAGGGCGCGCCGAGTGTTCCAATGCCCAAAATGCTCAAAGGTGGCGGAGGGTATAATTTCTCGTACAGCGGTTTGAAGACGGCGGTGATCAATTATTGTCATACGAAGGAACAAAAGGGCGAGAACTATTCCAAAGCGGACGTGGCGTGTTCCTTCCAATGCGCCGCAATCGACGTGCTCGTGGAAAAGACGGTGACGGCGGCGAAAGAAAAGAAGGTTGATACGGTGACGGCGGGCGGTGGCGTGGTCGCGAACGGCTATTTGCGCGAGGCGTTGCAAAAGGCATGTAACGAAAACGGTTTGCGCCTCGTTTTGCCCGAGAAACGGCTGTGCACGGACAACGCGGCAATGATTGCCTCCGAGGGCTTGGTGCAATATAAATTGGGCAATTTTGCGAAAATGGATTTGAACGCGAAAGCTTCTATCCCGTTGTCGGCAACGCTGAAAACGGTGCAAAACCAAAAATAGGGGGCGGGAATGGAACATTTTTTTGAGTTGCTTTTACACGCGTTAATCGATACCGTGCCTTTATTGCCGTGGATACTCGTGATGTATATCATCATGCAACTGTTGGAGAATCAAACCACGCTAAAAAATTCCGAGCGTTTGAGCGGGCGGTTAGGACCTGTGGTGGGCGCGGCGACGGGCTTGATCCCGCAATGCGGGTTTTCCGTTATGGCGGCGAAGTTCTACGAAAAGAAATATATCACGCTCGGAACTTTGCTTGCGATCTTTACTTCGACGAGCGACGAGGCGTTTATTTTGCTCGTGTCCTCGGGCGAGGGCGCGGTTTGGGTGCTCCCTACGGTCGTAATAAAAATGGCGGTAGGTATCGCCGTGGGCTATCTTGCCGATTGCCTTGTGAAATGGTTAGGCAAGGGGCAGGTATGCGTTGAAGTGCCGAGAATTGAGGAAAACGCCCCGCAAACCACGCACGAGATTTTCATGCAAAGGTATTTGGAAGAAAAGGAAGTGGAGGTCGTGTGCTCGTGCGGTAAAAATCACGGCGGGAACTCGAAATTCGGGAAATATTTCCTTTCGCCTTTGTTGCACACCTTGCAAGTGGCGGCGTTTATCTTCCTCGTCAATTTTGCGTTGACGGCGGTGATTCACGCGGTCGGTGAGGACGCGTTTGCATCGTTTATGTACGAGAATAGATTTTTGCAACCCTTCCTCTCCGCTGCAATCGGTTTAATTCCGAATTGCGCATCGAGCGTGGTGCTTACCGAAACTTTTTTAAGCGGTGGGATCGCGTTCGGTTCGTTCGTGGGCGGGCTTTGCGCCAACGCGGGTATGGGGTTCGTCATACTCCTCAAAAATACGAAAAAATGGAAACGCAATTTGTTGCTTATCCTCGTTTGCTACTTGATTGCCGTGAGCGTGGGATTGATTTGCAACTTATTCCCCTTTACCATTTGAAAAAATCCGCCCTTTGCGTTTGAAAAGGGCGGTTTCAAGTTTATATATAATATAGAAGGGCGATTACCGCCTAAGAGAATACTTTTGGAGAAATAACCATGCAAGAAGTAAAAATCGTAGGAATTGAAAACGGCGCGCTTCAAATCGAGCTTACGGGAGATATCGATTTGGGCAATGCGGAATCGTTTTATCAAACCGTTCGCGAGGCGTACTCGCAAACGCCCGCCGAGATTCGGTTCGATTGTAGTGGGTTGAATTTCATTGACAGCACGACGCTCGGCACGTTCGTGAAAATCCTCAAAATGGCGAAAACGGACGGCAACGGCGTACGAATTACGGGTTTGAAACCCACGATTAAGAAACTGTTCGTGATTTGCGCGCTCGATAGCGTTATGCAAATCGATTGAGGGGGCTTTATATGGATAAATTTATCGTTACTTTGCCTTTGACGGGCGAATATCTTACGACGGTACGGCTCACGACGGGCGGGCTTTGCGCGTTGGCGGGCTTTGACGTGGATACGGCGGAAGACTATAAGGTTTGCGTGACGGAGAGTTTGCTGATCCTCAAACGCAACGGTTTTCTTACCGCTTCCATTTGCTTTACCGTGGACGGGGAAACGCTCGGTTGCGCGATTAGCGGTGCGGAAAAGGGCGGACAAAAAGAAGACTCCATGGAGGACGAGATTTCGCGCGCGTTGCTTTCCGCGTTGGTGGGGAACGCCGTATTTTCCGAAAACGAGGAAGGCGGAGTGGAAAAAATTACTTTCGAGGCTTGATAAGGACGGTTATGACGGACGAAGAGTTTAACGAGCTGTTTCAGCGATACAAAGAGACGGGCGATATAGAGATTAGAAACAAAATCGCCGAGAAGTATCTCTACATAGCCGACATTATCGCCAAGAAATTCGTGGGGCGTGGCGTAGAATACGGGGACTTGTACCAAGTCGCCGCGCTTGCGCTTTTGCAGGGTATCGATAAGTTCGACCCTACGCGGGAAACGCTGTTTTCCACGTATATCACCTCGCGAATCACGGGAATTATCAAGAACTATTTCCGCGATAATTTGAGAATGGTGAAAGTGCCTCGGCGGTTGGGTGAAATTAGCGTTGCCGTGCGTAAGTATTCGGCGGAGTATGAAAAAGAAAACGGGAAAAAGCCGAGCGTGAAAACGATCGCGCAGGCACTTTCCTATTCGGAAGAAGAAGTCGTTCGCGCGCTGGAAGTGGGCGGTACGGTTTCTTTGGACGGTATGGCGGGGAGCGCGGAAGAGGAGTCGAATAAATCGCTGTACGCGCTTTTGGCGGTGGACGAGGATAAGTTCGACGAGTTCGAACTTCGCGAAACGATTCGCGCCGCCATGCACGATTTTACGGATATTGAGAGGAAATTGATCAAGTACCGTTTTGCGGACGGACTTTCGCAGGTGGAAACGGCGAAACGGCTTGGGAATATGGGGCAAATGCAAGTATCGCGATTGGAACGGAAATTGCTCGCCCGTTTGAAAGAACGGTTAACCAAAGCAATATAATCTAAGCCAGCCCCAAAGCTGTCTTTTTTGCGCTTTTCGGCTCGTCGTCATTATAATACTTGGGTATAATTGCTTCCTCCTCACCAAAAATCTCTAAAAAATCTAAGCTTTGGGGTGCGAAGCAATTTATAGCGAAAGAATTTATTTCGGATACAAGGCGAAAGCCGAAGATCAACCAAACGGTTTATCAAGGCTTTTAACGCCGTAGACGATTCAATTCTTCGCTAAAATCTGGGCTTAGATTATATTGCTTTGGTTATCCTATTCCGTGTGAGGTGGCTTTATGCTGGAAATAGAAATTAAAACGGCGGAGGCGTTGCAGGACGCGTCGGGGCGAATGGAACGGTTTTTGATAGCAAAAAGCGTTTCTCCCGAGCGAATCTTCGATTGCCGTTTGGTCGTAAACGAATTGATAGGAAACGTGTTTCGCCATTCTTGCGGAGTGGCGCGGTTGCGTATACAAATCAAGGACGGATTCGTGGAGGTGCGTGTCTTTTCTACCGTCGAATATTTACCGCCGATAGAGAGCAACTGCTCGGAAGTGTACGCGGAGAACGGTAGGGGATTATATTTGGTAGATAGCGTTTGTCACGAGCGTAAGTTTTCAAACGGAGAGATTTTGGTGCGAATAAAAACGCTGTAAGGAATAAGCCCGCGGAGCTTCCGCGGGCTTTACTTTTGTAAAAAAGAACGAACCGATTTTACAATCGGTTCGTTGATTTCATTTCAAGAGGTTTTACATCTTGATCGCAAACTGATAAATCTTGGAAAGCAGATTATCGGGAATACGATCTCTGTATTGACCGAGGTAGATGAACAGCTTACGGAAGAATTCCTTGTTGTCACCGCCAACTTGATAGTCGGGAATTTCGGGCATCGGTCCTTTGTATTTAAGAATGAAGAGTTCGGTGAACTGATTTCTTTCTTCGCTCGAAAGGAGAGCGATAAACGGATCGAAGCTCTTGGAGTTGTAGAAATCGTAACCTGCGGTTTGTACTTGGGGTGCAGGAGCGGGTTCGGTGAAAGTAGGAGTTACTTCTTCCGCCATCGCAACGCCCTCTACGGGACCGCCTTCGTAAGGCAACGCTTCCGCGTATTCTTCGCGAACGTATTCTTCAACGACGGGCTCGGGTTCTTCCGCGGGCTCTTCTTTCTTGTTGAGAAGTTTAAGTTGAATAATGCAAATGATGAGCTGGATAAGGGAAACGACAGCCGCCGCGATTACGCAAACGAGGTAGGTCGTTCCTGCTTTGCCTGCAATCGCGATATAGCAGAACGCCGCCACGATCAAAAGTTGCACTATGTAACGAATGAGGTCAACCGTAAGTCCTTTCTTCGCTTGTACGCGGATACCTGCGATAATCAAATCGAGGAAGAATACGCCGAGTACTACGGAAAGAATCATTTCCGCATCGTTAAGACCGATGGAAGCGAGACCGTCCGCAAGCGCCGTTTGATTTTTTGCATATGCAAAGAGCACCGCCGCTACGCTTACGAGGGAAAGCACGAATTGAAGCGCGTTCACCCAAGCGACTTTGCCAACTTTCGTCGCTGCCGTTACGAAGTAAACGATCGCACCGACGAGCGTAAGCCCAAGCGTGATGTAATCGAGGTCGGCAACAGCGAAACCGTTGTTGAGATAGGATACGTAAAGGGTGGTGATCGCATAAACACCGAAACCGAGGGTAAAGAAGTAAGCGGTCACGCGAAGGAGCGCGGGCGCTTTCTTAACGCAGAATACGGCGATTACCCCGAATACAATCGCAAGAACGAGCATCAAAGGCAAAACGTAGAACGCAACGCCGGCAACTTTACCGAAGAAAGTATCGATATTCGCGTAGGTGGGAAGTACGCCGAAAAGCTTGCTCGCACCGTCGGCAACGAAAAGATCTTTCACCGCGTTAAAGAGCGAAACGCCTTCAAGCGCCGTGCCTTTCAGCACTTTGATGGGAAGGAAAACGATAGCTACGCTAATTGCCGCGAGGATCGCTGCGAAGATGCGTGCCGCTACGTTTTTCTTTTGGGGTTGCTGTTCCGTTTCGGGCGTTTCCTGTACTTCGGGAAGTACGGGATTTTCGTCCTCGGGAGCGACGTCGTACACGACAGGATTGGTGTTGGTGTTGCTCATAACAAATCTCCTGAAAAAATATTTTCCTAATTTTTCGCCTCGAACGCGTATGCGCGCGTCGATTTGAAATATTACTTTATAGTATTATAGCACTTTTCTTCGATTATGTCAATACCATAACGGAAAAAAAATCGTCTTTTTACAAAATTTTTCATATTTTTTTTGCGGAAACCCACCTTGCCGTGAAAAATCCTTGAAAAAATTTTGTTTTTGGGGTATAATAGATATATAAACGATATACGAAAGACTTTGAGGTGGATTATGAACGAACTTGAAAAGATCGCAAAAGAAACGGCGAACACGCTGGGGTTGGAATTTTCCTTTTATCCCGAAAAATCCCGTCCTACGGGCGTGCCCGTTTGTCAAAAACCTTTCGAGGGGGTAACGGACGACGGCAGTTATACCTTTTTCCGTTTCACCTTTAAGGGCACGGGATATATCGGCGCGCTCGAAGGCGCGACGGCTGTGGAGCGTAAGTACGCTTTGCTTTTGCCTGCGTATATCGAAAGTTTTATCGACCGCGAATCCGACCTTTCCAAAACGGAGTACTTAAAGCGTATTTTGCTTGGGGAGTGTTCGTCGCTCGGCGTATATAAATACGCCGTGAAATTTTCCGTGCGTGGAGAAGCGTGTTTCGCGATCGTTTTGCGCGTTCCGAAAATGATGAAAGAAACCCTCGCCGTCATTGAACAGTACGGCGGGAACAGCCTCGATACGGCGGTGGAAATGAGCGCGGGGACTTGCGTGCTCGTCAAATACGTCGATTCGTTGGATAACGAGTATCAATCCTCCGTCGATTACGCGGAATTTTTGTGTCAATCGCTCAAAGAGGAACTTGGAATTTCCGTTACGGTGGGCGTCGGACCGACGGTGCGGGATATAAAGGATATTGCGCATTCGTACGCCCGTGCGGAAAACGCACTTCGTTACGCGGACGAGTTCGAAACGGGCGGGAGCGTACATTCCTATCGGGAGTTTATCCTCATTAAAATGTTGGAAGACGTGCCCGAGAATAAGCTAGCGGAGTATTTGGAAGACCTTAGCGACGAGAATTTCAACGAAATTTTCGAGAACGAAGAAATGCTCGGCACGGCGGAAGAGTTTTTGCGTAGCAGTTTGAACGTGAGCGAAACTTCGCGAAATTTATATATGCATAGAAACACGCTGTTGTATCGCTTGGACAAGATTGAAAAGGCGACGGGTTTGAATATCCGCTCGTTCTCCGACGCGGTGTCTTTCCGCGTGTTGACGGTGATTCACCGTTTGCTTGGAAAATAATTGGGAGTTTTATATGGACGAAGAACGGAAAGTAGAGGAAACGACGGGGGCAGGTACGAGGGAAACGGCGGAAACAGTCCCGAAGAAAAAAAGCAAAGCGCCTCGGCGCGCTTTGGTGATAGGTATGGTTTGCGCGATTGCGCTCGGTGCGTTCGGAGCGGGCTTCGGCGTGAGCAGGCTTGCGCTCGACCCTGAGATCCGTTCGCTTGTCCGTTTGAAAAACCGCATACAAACCTCGTACTACGAAGAGGTAACGGACGACGAGTTTTACGGGCTTTTGTTTCAAAGCGTGAACGAAAAATTACTCGATAAATATTCGGGATATTTGACTTCGGACGAATATAAAGCCGTGCGCCAACAGGCAAAGGGCAAGCAGGAGGGGATAGGACTCGTATTTTCCACGACGGGCGAGGAAATGCGCGTCGTGCGCGTTTGCGGAAATTCTCCTGCGGAAGAGGCGGGAATCGTCGCGGGGGAATATATCTTGGCGTTTGGGAAAACGCAAGCGGAGCTTACGGAGAGTACGCTGTTTGACGAGTTTACCGCTTTTCTTGAAGATTTCGAGGCGGGAGAAGATTTTTGCGTGAAGGTGAAAGATAACGCGGGGCAAACGCGCTTCGTGACGCTCGCTAAAGCCTCGTACACGGAAAACTACGTCTTTTACCGTACGAAAACGGGCTCGTATCGTTTCACGGGCAAGGACGCCGATGAGCCTACGCAGGCGGGCTTACCGCTTGCGTGCTTGCCCGAAGATACCGCGTATATTGGTTTGACACAGTTCAACGGCTCGGCGGGCGAAGAGTTCGCGGGCGCAATGGAGCTGTTCCGCGCGCAAGGAAAAAAGGACCTCGTGCTCGATTTGCGCGGGAACGGGGGCGGGTATTTGGATATCATGCTTGAAATCGCGCGGTATTTTTGTAAGAGTGCAACGAACGACGAACCGCTCGCGGCGATCGCCGATTACGGCGAATATACGCAAGAATTCTTCGCGGAAGGGAACGAGTATTATCAATATTTTTCTTCGGATAGCCGTATTTGCGTGCTTGCCGACGATCAAACGGCGTCCGCTTCCGAGTGCTTGATCGGTTGTATGGTGGATTACCGCGCAATCGGTTACGAAGATATTTGTCTTTGCGAACGGGACGGAAACGCGAAGACCTACGGCAAAGGGATTATGCAAACGACCTATCCCTTGTGGGGCTTGCTCGGGGACGCGGTGAAATTGACAACGGCGCGTATATGTTGGCCGTCGGGAAAATGTATCCACGGCGTAGGCGTAAGAGTGGAAGACGGCGCGAAGCGTACGGCGGAAAACGCCGACCGCGACGGGGAAGCCGAAACGGCGATTCAAACGCTGTATTCTTAAAACGGACGGGGCAGGTATGAGAATACCTGCCCCGTATATAAAAAACTCCGCAAACGCGGAGTTTTTTGTGCTTAAATTAAAGCAACGCCTTTTTGATACTTTCGGCAATACTCTTTCCGAGCGCTTCGTTGCCAAGCTCGTTAAAATGCACGCCGTCGGGGTGTTTGGCGTCCTTGGGCAGTTTTTGACAAACGGAGAAAAGGTCGTCCACGGACAAACCGAATTCTTTGGCGAGCTTTAACGCCCGTTCGTTGCGGTTGTGCACCACCGTCTTCGACGGTTCTTGTTCTTCCGCCATATCGGGAAGCGTAAGTACCGTCGTGGTCGTTGCGATAATCACTTTGCCGTGTTTTGTAAACAACTTCAAGAGGTGGCGATACGCTTCCTCGTACTCGTCGTCCGTTACGTTATACGCGTGCAAACCGTAATTGTAATGGATAACGGCGTAATTAGAGCCGCGAAGGAAATTTTCCAAAGTGCGGATATAAAACTCCGAGGTAATGGAGTAGGACGCGGAAAGTAAATCGATATGCGCAATCCCTTTAAGCTCCCGTTGCGCCACGCCAAAGCTTTGGTGGGTAATCGAATCCCCGATAAGCGCAACGCGGGGGAGCGAATCGTCGTTGGCGTTTTCACACCAAATATTCATCCATTCGATATTTTCTTTTCTTTGTTTTGCCTTTGATTTGCCCTCAAAGGTGAAAGTTGCCATATCGTTCTCCTTTTATTCAATAAATTCAATTACGCTGTGGATTTCCAGTTTTTCTAAGCGTACCACCGTTTCGTTTTCGGTGATTTCGTAAGTGAAGTTTTCGCCAAGTGGCATTTTGACTTCTTTGCATTTCTTTCCGTAACGGATTTCTACGTTATAAATTTCGGGGATTTCGTCGAACGTGCCGTAGGTGAGTGCGTGTCTGCCTTGCAACATATTCACAAGGTTCAAATATACGCCCTTTTCGCTCGGTTGCATCGTTATATCGATATACTTGCGGTTAATTTTCACGAGGGGCGCGGACAGCGATTGTATAATATTTTTTAAGTAATCGCGCGAAGTAAACGAGCGGTAATCGAAATAGGAAGTTCCGTACGCAAACGGCACGAATACCACCTTGCCCTCGCCGTAAGCTTCCACGCGGTAGGCGGGGAGTTCTTTATAACGCAAATCGCAGTTGCTGTAAATACCCTCTTCGCCCGTTACCAAATCGAGTACGGGATAATCTTCGTTGGAGTTGGTGTTGTTGACGGTGGCAAAATAATCGTTTTCACCGTGCAAATAAACGCTTTTGAAACCTTTTGTTTCTCCAAACGAAACGCCGATGAGCTCGCCGAACTGTTGGCACGCCTCAATGCCCATTATAATCAGTTTACCGCCTTTTTTCGTGTAGGCAAGTAAAGCCTCTTTCGTTTCGTCTTTGATATATTTCCATTCGGGTACGACGATAATATCGTGCTTTTCAAACTGTTCCGTTTGATAATCGTAGAAAATATTCGCCGTGTACTGCGCGTCGAGAACCGCGTTCACCGCGCCGATAATCGGTCTTGTTACGCCCGAGGCGCAGAAGACGTAGCTGTCGTGATAATACGATTCTCCGTCAAAGAGAATGCCGACCTGTGCGGTGGGTTGAAGACCGTACAAAAATTCTCTTTTGCGCATAAATTCTCCAACGGGGGCGTAACGACCGTAACACGCGCGTTTTGCGCTACCGTCGGAGTTTTGATTTTCGTAGATTTGGAAACCACCGCCAAGGCAAACGATAGTCGCCGCTTCTTGCATAAGCTGTACGGAGGATTTATGGGAACGGTGAATACACTCAAACCCCCACGCCATCAAATCCCAAGGAATTCCGCGAAGGGCAATCGCGCGTCCTTCGTAGCGCGCTTCATGTACGCTATTATTATGAGGGAAATCTCCCGAAATGAAATCGATAGGTACGGTGGGTTTATCGGGGGTATAGCTCGTATACAGCCAGTTGCTAATTACCTTAAAATCGGGCGCGTAAGCGTGCAATTCGTCTGCGTAGGTTTGTACGTATTTGTAAAACGCCTTGCTCGTATGCTCGTTCAATTCCCGTCTGGACATATCTTTGCTAAGGGGCACGGGTGCGTTTTCGGAGAAATCGGCATACGCCGCCCAACAGTCGCCGTCTACCCAAACACCCGAAATGCCGTATTCGTCGATAAGCTCTTTCAGTTGCGGAATGAGTACGTCGTGTACGTACCGACCTTTGAGCGAGATAAATCTCGGATCGGTTTCATTTTCCGGTTGCACGGCGATTTGATCGGGGTTCTTCTTCGCGTATTCTCCGTCCCAAACGCCCGAATAGTGCACGTAGAGGGGGATTCCGTGTTTTTTTGCTACGTCGCTCCATACGCGCATATTGTCCGCGACGATCTTATCCGCGGGCTTTGCCGCGGGGACTTTCGTGGGGTAACTGCTGTTGCCCGCGTGTCCTTTGCAGTCGCATTGGATAAAATCGGGTTTACATTCAAGGATATATCTTTCGATATCCTCCGCCGTGGTGTTCCCGCCGATTTCCACGTCGTTTCCCGCGTGGAAGTCGAAGTGTAAGCCGAAAAACCGTTTGTGCTCTTTCATAATTGTATACCTCGTTATATTTTCATAGGATAGTTCCATTATAGCATATCGTTTACAAAAAAACAAGACAATTTCTTTCAAAATTAGGACAAATCTTAGCGAGTTTTAAGTCAATAGCGCATACTCCCCGCAAAAGGAGTATGCGCTATCGCAATTATATGGAGGTGTTCCTTGGAATGAAGGAATCGGGTGTGCTAAATTTATATATACAGTATACAATGTCTTTGCGTTAGTTTGATTTTGAAAAAGTGATAATTGAGCGAAAATTTTATTTTTTCATTTACACTAAAAAAGATCAACCTAATTTTTTACGATAGTACAATTTTCTTGCTTATTTTCGGTGAAAACCATGTAAACTAAATTTGGTTTACATGTGTAAATTTCTTAAAATTTGATGATATTGTATGTAAAAATCCCCCGCAAATTTTTTTACGTTAAGATTCTTTTCTCGGTTGTTTGGCGAAAAGTATGTAAACCAAAATTGGTTTACATGTGTAATTTTTTGAAAATTTTACGATTTTGCTTCAAAAAATCCTCGCGAATTTTTACGATAGAATGTTTTTTGGCTTATTTCTAACAAAAAGCATGTAAACCAAAATTGGTTTACATGCGTAATTTTTTTCAAAAATTTTAAGTTTTTGGATTCAAAAAATTTTCCTGCGGAATTTTTACGATAGAATAATTTTTCGCTTATTTTTAGAAAAGGCATGTAAACCAAAATTGGTTTACATGCGTAATTTTTTTCAAAAATCTTACGATTTCGTGTTCAAAAAATCACCCCGCGAAAATTTTTCGCGGGGTGGGAAATTAGGAACGAATTATTTGCACTTTTCAACGGTCGCAAGCGCTTTTTCCACGACGTTTTCAACGGTGAAACCGAAGTGTTCGAACAGCTTGCCTGCGGGTGCGGACGCGCCGAAGGTCGTCATGCAAACCGCTTCGCCTTTTTCGCCGAGGTATTTATACCAGCTATACGGCGAGCCTGCTTCCACGCATACTCTCGCTTGTACTTCCGAAGGGATAACGCTTGCCTTGTATTCCGCGCTTTGCTTTTCAAATTCTTCGATACAGGGCATAGACACGACGCGTGCGTTCACACCTTTTTCCGCCAACACCGCTTTTGCTTTCACGCAAAGTTCGACTTCCGAACCCGTACCGATCAAAAGTACGTCGGGCGTGCCCTCGCAGTCTTCCAAGATATAACCGCCCTTCAAAGCTTCCTTACCGCTGTTTGCGTATTGGGGCAAGTTTTGACGGGTGAGTACGAGTACGGTAGGTTCTGCACCGCGCATAGCGGAAACCCAAGCCGCCGCCGTTTCCTTGCCGTCCGCGGGACGGTATACTTTCATGCCGGGAATGGAACGAAGCATGATAAGCTGTTCTACGGGTTGATGGGTAGGTCCGTCTTCGCCTACGCCGATCGAGTCGTGCGTCATGATATAGGTAACGGGCAATTTCATAAGCGCGGACAAACGCATAGCGGGTTTGCAGTAATCGGAGAACACGAAGAAGGTCGCGCAGTACGCTTGCAAACCGCCGTGCAGTTGCATACCGTTCGCAATTGCCGCCATCGCGTGTTCGCGGATACCGAAGTGGATATTTCTACCGCCGAAGTTATCGGGCGCGAAAGTACCGTATTTGATTTCGTCCGTATCCTTCATATCCGAAAGATTGGAAGGCGCGAGGTCTGCCGAACCGCCCATGAGCGCGGGCATCTTCGCCGCGAGCTTATTGAGCACCTTCGCGGAGGTTTGACGGGTTGCCATGGGTTTGTCGAATTCGTACAAATCGTCCATCGCGTCGAAGTCGGGTTTTACGCCCGCCATCGCGTCCTTATATTCTTGCGCAAGCTCGGGATATTCGCATTCGTAATCGATAAAGAGCTTTTTCCAATCTCTTTCCGCTTCCGCGCCCGTTTTCGCCGCTTCCGCACAGTGGTCGAACACCTCTTGCGGAACTTCGTAAGGGGGATATTCCCAACCGAGCTTTTTCTTAGATTTTTCAAGATTGTCTACGCCGAGGGGCGCGCCGTGACATTTCGCGCTTCCTTCGAGGGGGGAGCCGTAACCGATACGCGTATGACAAATAATAACGGAGGGTTTGTCCGTTTTTGCTTTCGCTTTTTCAATCGCTTCTTTCAACGCGTCCACGTCGTCGGGGGAAGCGACGAGATCCACGTGGAGCACTTGCCAATTTTGCGCCGCGAAGCGTGCGCCCACGTTTTCCTTAAATGTAACGTCCGTATCCCCTTCGATCGTGATATCGTTATCGTCGTAGAAAAGGATAAGTTTGCCGAGTGCGTGCGTGCCCGCGAACGAGCAAGCCTCGTACGCGATACCTTCTTCCAAGCACCCGTCGCCACAAATTGCGTAGGTGTAATGGTCTACGATATCGAACCCGGGACGGTTGTATTTCGCCGCGAGGTTTGCTTCCGCAAGTGCCATACCCACCGCGTTCGCGATGCCTTGTCCAAGCGGTCCCGTCGTCGTTTCAATACCTACGGTATGACCGTATTCGGGATGACCGGGGGTTTTCGAACCGAATTGACGGAAACTCATCAAATCCTCTTTCGTAAGCCCGTACCCGTAAAGATAGAGGAGGGAATAGTCGAGCATAGACCCGTGACCCGCCGAAAGAATAAATCTATCGCGGTTATCCCACTTCGCGTCCTTGGGATTAAATTTCAAAAAGTATTGATACAGCGTATACGCGATAGGGGCACAGCCCATAGGAAGACCGGGATGTCCCGATTTTGCCGATTCGATTGCTTCTGCCGATAAAATTCTTATCGCGTTGATGGTGGTTTTTTGTACGTCCATTTTATATCTCCTTTTTTTATTGCTCCTTTGTTTCGCCCAATTGATTTTTAACGGAAAAACCCTGCGAAATACTACACTTTGCGCCCACTTTCATACGGCAAGTATGCGCGTGGGCGAAAAGCTTGTCTTTCTTGCGTTTTCCTCGTTAAAGCGCATAAATGCTAATCAATCGTTCTCAACGCCGTCGCTTTAATTTTTTTTGTTTTGTGCTCCTTTGTTTCGCCCGATTGATTTTTAACGGAAAAACTCTGCTCTTTGTTTCCACTTTCATACGGCAAGTATGCGCGTGGGCGAAAAGCTTGTCTTTCTTGCGTTTTCCTCGTTAAAGCGCATAAATGCTAATCAACCGTTCTCAACGCCGTCGCTTTAATTTTTTTTGTTTTGTGCTCCTTTGTTTCGCCCGATTGATTTTTAACGGAAAACTTCGTGCTTTACACGCTCCATACGGCAAGTATGCGCGTGGGCGAAAAGCTTGTCTTTCTTGCGTTTTCCTCGTTAAAGCGCAAATTTGCTAATCAATCGTTCTCAACGCCGTCGCTTATTTTATTTTTTATTGTTTCTATTTGCGAGTTTGGTTTTCACTTCCGCTTTTTTGCGGGCGCGCCAATTTTCAATTGAAGTTTCGAGCGGGGAAATGTCGAGGAAATCGTATCGTTTTAAGAAATAATACAAATCCTTGACGATTTTTACCACGCCGTCCTTGCTGTCGCTTTCCACGTTGATAGGAATAACGGGGTCGTGCAAGCTCATGCGCACGAGTGCCCAGCCGTTGCCGTGCAAGTCGTCGTAGTTCAAACGGAAACCCTCGCAGTTTTCCGTTTCGGGCGTAGCGAAATACAAATCTTGCGCGTACGCCGCGTAATCCTCGATAACCTTTTTGCCCAACGCTTTGAAATCGACGTCGCCGAGAATATTCACGCGAAGCTCTTCCGCTTCTGCGGGCATTTCCAAATCGGCGATAAGGTCGGAAAGTTTTCTGCCCTCTTTCGCTTCCTTGGCAAGCGCGATCAAAAGTCGGGTGATAAGATACGCGCCGTCGTCGAGGAAATAATTTTCTTGAAGCGCCGCGTGCCCGCTCGTTTCAATGGCGAGGGGAGCGTATTCGCCCTGTTGGTTCAAACGAATTGCCTCGTTAATTACGTTTTTATAACCGCGCTTGAAACGGCGATGTTTACCGCCTTTGGCGGTAATAAACTTGGCAAGCCCCGAAGAGGTTACCGAGTCGGTGACGATCGTGCCCTGCTTTTCCGCAAGCAAAATCGCGGAAATGAGCGCGATCAAGCGGTTGCGGTTGATTTCCTCGCCGTTCTCGTCCACCGCGCCCGCGCGGTCCACGTCCGTATCAAAGATGATACCGAAATCCGCTTTCGCCTTTTTCACCGCTTCGCAAACGGAACGCATTGCGTCCGCGTTTTCGGGATTAGGCACGTGGTTGGGGAAGTTCCCGTTCGGTTCGAGGAACTGCGAACCCGTCGTGTCCGCGCCGAGGGGGATAAGTACTTTATCCACGAAAAATCCGCCCGCGCCGTTGCCTGCGTCCACGATAATTTTCTTGCCCGCAAGCGGGGCTTCTTCCCCGCAAGCCGTGCGCACTTTTTCCACGAGGGAGTTGGCGTAAATATCTAAATATTCCGCGTTCGTTACGCTACCTGCTTCGCCCGGTTCGGCAAAACGGTAGGTTGCCGCCATTTCCAAAAGCTCTTTTACGTCCGAGCCTTCCAAACCGCCCGCCTTGGAGAAGAACTTCAAACCGTTGCGGTTAAAGGGCAAGTGGCTCGCCGTAATCATAATCGAGCCGTGCACGCGCCCCTCGAAGAAATTTTCGTCCTGCAAAAGCATGAACATAGAGGGGGTGGTGGAAAGTCCCGTCACCACCGCGTCGTGTCCCGTAGAGGTAACGCCTCTTACCACCGCTTCGCAAAGCGCGGGGGAGGTGATACGGGAATCGTAGCCGACGGCTACGGTTACTTTCGTTTTGCCCGTATGGGAGATGAGCCAAACGCAAAAAGCCTTGGCGATATTTTCCGCCGCTTCTTCCGTGAGCGTCACGGGTTGCCCCGCAATTCCTTCGCACGCTACGCCGCGCACGTCCGAGCCGTTTTTCAATTGTAAATAGTTTTCAAGTGTCATTTTTCGTATTCCTACCGTAGAAGATTTTTTGCAACCTTTTACATGGTTATCTATATTATAACTGTTTTTGTAGATTTTTTCAAGTCTTTTGCGAAAAAAAGTTGCAAAAAATTCCTTATAATCGAAAAAAATTTTCCTTTCAAGCGTTTTTGCGCGAAAACGCTTGCTTTTTATATAGGAAAGGCGTATAATAAAAGCGTAAATACGAACGCACGGTACGCCTTTTGCGAAAGGCGTTTAATAGGGAAGAGGGATTTTTACCCCGCTGCCCCCGCAACCGTAAGAACGCCCGTTTCTTTTCACTGCTAACGCGGGAAGGAAAGAAACGCGAGAAAAAGGGCGTTGTAAGCCGGGAGACCTGCCCTGCGTTTGAGGAAATTTTCCGTGGGCGGGGAGGCTTACGGCGAAATGAAAAAAACCGCGCTTTGCGACGGTTTCGTTTTGCCTTACTTTCCAAACGCCTACGAAACGGCGGTTGGATTTTTTAATGTAAGGAGGCGCATATTTATGAAACGCGCAACGGTTTTTCTAATTTCTCTTTTCCTCTCGTTTTGTTTTGCTTTTGCCTCTTGCAACAAAGAAGCAAAGCCCGTGATTATCACCGCGGATTCGTCCGTGGCGGAGGGTACGACTTTGCTTGTTTACATGGAAGAATTGCAAGAATCGGGCAAACTTACTTTTACCGTGCAAAACGGCATGGTAACGAGCCTGAACGGAACGAAAAACGGAACGAACAGCTATTGGATGCTGTATACTTCCGACGAAAACAACGCCAATACCGCGTGGGGGAGCTTCGATTACGAGGGGGAAACGCTCGGTAGCGCGACGCTTGGGGTTGCGGATATTCTTATCGTTGCGGGGGAAACTTACGCGTGGGTATATCAAAGCTTTTAAGGGGGCAGGTACGAGGTGAACGGGGATAAGAACAAAAAAACGGGGGCGGTGCGTTCGGCAAAGGACTGCGCCTGTATCGCCGTGTTCGTCGCGCTGTTGATCGGCGTACAGCTTGCGCTGTCCGCCGTGGCGGGCGTGGAGCTCGTCACCGTGCTTTTTGTCGCGTTTGCCTATACTTTCGGTTGGAAACGGGGCGCGATCGGCGGAACGGTGTTCGCGCTTTTGCGACAGCTCGTTTTCGGGGTGTATCCAAACGTACTTATTTTGTATTTGGCGTATTATAATTTGCTTGCGCTTTTGTTCGGTTGGATCGGGAAACGGGCAGGAAAACTTTGGCTCGTGTGTCTGCTTACCTGCGTTTGCACCGTTTGTTTTTTCTTGCTCGATTGCGTCATTACGCCCCTTTGGTACGGTTATCCCGCGGAAGGGTTTAGGGTGTATTTTTTAACTTCCATGCCCGTGCTCTTTACGCATACGCTTTCCGCGCTTGCAACCTCCGCGTTGCTGTTTTTGCCGTTAAAAAGAGCGTTTCAATTCGTGGAAAAGGGCGGGCGTCATTCCCCGTAAAGGTGGGAAAAATCTTCGACGCCTTCCATGAGCTTGCTCGTGGGGAATACGAGAATTTCGCAACCGCTTTCGTCAAGCGATTGAATTTTGCCGTCCACGCAAAACCCTGCGCCGAGGGAAAACAAAAGCTTTTCGCTTGCGCGTTCGTCGAGATACCCGAGCACGCAGTTTAAGGGAATACTGTACACGAACGCGTTTTTCGGGTGCTCTTGGGTGGATACTTGGACGATTTGCAATTCGTCGCCCGTTCGGCTTTGCACGAGCGCGCTCGGCGCGCCGTATAATCGGCAGGAAAACGGAAATTTTCCGCCCAGCCGTTTCATACGGCGTTTTCTTTTTGCCGTTTGTATGCAGTTTTTAAGACTTGCGCATATGTTCATATATCCATTATAGCATACGGGCGCGGATTTGTAAAGGGAATCGTGGCGGAGCAAAGCGAAAGAATCCCATAAAAAAAGTAAAGATTTTCACGAAAAAATTCGTTCAAAAACTTGATTTCTTCGGCGTAATTTGTTACAATTATATAAAGAATTTTTTTGTGAGGTAAAAGTATGACTTACGAACAGGCAAAAGCGTTGTTGGAAAGTAAAGGACAAGCGCAACTTCTTCGTTACTACGACGAACTTGACGAGGCGGGCAAAGCCAACCTTCTCGAAGCGATAGAAAATATTAGTTGGGATTTTGAGGACGCGCTTAAAAACCCCGTGGACATGAGCGGTAAAGGCAGGGATATAAAACCCATTTCGGGACTTCGCCTTCCCGCAATCGAGAAGAGAAAAGCGGAGTTTGAAAAAATCGGTGTGGAAGCGATTCGCGCGGGCAAGGTCGCCGCGGTGCTTCTCGCGGGCGGTATGGGTACGCGTTTGGGCGTGGACGGCCCGAAAGGCGCGTACGATATCGGCGTTACGAAACCGCTTTATATCTTCGAACAACAAATGAAAAACTTGGCGGAAGTCAACGAAAAGTGCGGTGTTCGCGTACCGCTTTATATCATGACGAGCGATAAAAACCACGCGCAAACGACGGCGTTTTGGAAGGAACACGGCTATTTCGGCTACGACGAGAGCGAAGTGAAATTCTTCAAGCAAGACATGGCGCCCGCCGTCGATTTCAACGGTAAAATTTTCCTTGAAAAGAAGGATACGCCCGCGCTTTCTCCCAACGGCAACGGCGGTTGGTTCGGGTCTATGAAGCGCGCGGGGCTCGTGGACGATTTGAACGCTAAGGGCGTGGAGTGGTTGAATATCTACGCGGTGGATAACGTATTGCAACGCATCGCCGACCCCGTTTTCGTGGGCGCGACGATCGATAGTGGTGTCAACTGCGGGGCAAAGGTTATTTGTAAGACGAACCCCTACGAAAAGGTGGGCGTGCTTTGCATGGACGGCGATAAGCCCGATATTATCGAGTACTACGAACTCACCGACGAAATGGCGAATCAAAAGGACGAAAACGGCGATCTCGCATATTTGTACGGCGCGATTATGAACTACTTGTTCCGTCTTTCCAAATTGGAAGAAATCGTAAATAATAAGATTCCCGTGCATATCGTAGAAAAGAAAATCGAGTGCCTTTGCGAAGACGGCGTTACGAGAAAGCCCGACAAGGAAAACGGTAAGAAATTCGAAACGCTCGCCGTCGATCTTATCAAACCCATGGGTAGCGTGTTGCCGTTCGAGGTCGTGCGCGAAAAGGAATTTGCGCCCATTAAAAATAAGACGGGCGTGGATAGCGTGGAATCCGCAAGAGAGCTTTTGAAATTGAACGGAGTGGAACTTTAATGGCGACGGATTTAGAAGGAAATAAAAAACTGCAACGCTTTATCGAGCTTTTGGCGGATCTCAATAGACAAACGGTGCAAGTGCTCAAAACGGGCGACGCAGAGCTTCTTATCGAGATGAACGGTACGGTGGAGGAAATGTATTCCATTCAACACGGTTCGAAAGAGGAAGCGTTCACGGCGATCGACGAGGATATGCAAATTATTTATCAAAACTTCAACGCCGTCGTAGTCATGATCAAAACGAACGAAAAAGCGTTCGTGGATAAAACGACGAGCGAAGCGGTGCGCAAGTTTTTGCATAATATTTTCGACGCGAACGTGCGTATCGTAATCGCGTACGGTCTTGCGTAAACGGGCGTACCGTGTACGAGAATAAGTAGCTTACGGGCAGGGTTTCCCTGCCCGTAATTTTATAGAAAAGCCTCGTAAAATTTCATAAAAACATATGAACGTATGAACATATGTACATATGTTCATACGTTCATATATAATTGAAAGGCGAATTAGAGGATATTTTCTAGGCTAAAACGGTAGGATTGGGGGATATTTTCGCACATACCTTGCAAAATTTCAATTTTCGGCATGGCGCTTTCGAAGTCTTGCACGTATAAATACCCGACGGCTTCGTAGAGTTGGTAATCGATTTCCAAAATCGCCGTATGGGGCAACCAAATATGGAGCGTGCGCTTGCGCTTTTCCCAAAAAGTTTCCACGGCGACGCCGTCCTCGTGCGTAACCGTGCCCGATTCCGTCTTTTCGTATAGGGATTCCAAGGCTTGGCTAAACAGTTCGAAAGTTTGCCGAATATGAAGATTTTCAAAGACGGCGACACCGATAATCAAAGCGAGCGAAACGAAAATACTCACGATCGTACGAATCATATATTTTCACCTACCATAAAGTTTTTTCCCATTTTTTATCCACAACCCTATATTTTTGCCCTTTGATTTGCATATAAATCTTTCCGTTCCCGTCCACCGTCATTACCAATACTTTTTTGATATCCTTGCACCCGTGTTCTTTCAATATATCCGTGAAATATTTTAGCGGGCGTTCCGTGCGTCGGATATTTTTTTCGTCCGCCTTTCCCTCGTCGAAAATGATAATCGGCAGGGATTTTTGCAGGTCTTGATAGTTGGGCTTGGGGAGCGCGGAAAAAGTGCCTTCCGCCTCGTAGAGTGCGTAATCCACCGCGTCGAGGGAAAAATACCCCTCGACGCGCAAGCTTTCGATAAGGTCGGAAACGTCGAGGTTGTTCTTTTTCAGTTGCGTATCGTCTATCCCGTTTTTATTGAGTACGATACTCGGCGAACCGCTCACCACCGTTTTCGCGGCGGGGAAATTCAAATCCAAAACGCATATAATTTGGTGCAGGAAATAGACGGTGAGTATGGCGATAAGCCCGTATAAAAGCGGTATGGAGTTGTCCGCCATGGGAATACAGGCAAGGTCGGCAATAATGAGCGTGATCACGAGCTCGTAAGGTTGCATTTCCCCGATTTGCCGTTTTCCCATCAACCGCATAACGATAAGCGTGGCGATAAAAACGATGACGGTGCGGATAAAAATGAGTCCCATAAAATAAGTTTGCTAAAAAAGAAAAAAAATATACGAAAACGCCCTTCAAACACTTGCTTTTTTTTTGCGACGGGTATATAATAAAACCGTTGAGTAGCTTCGACGCGTAAAGTGTCACCGAACGGGACGTTGTCGGTGAACGAAAGAAAGGGGAATCTCCCCGTTTCTGCGGTGTCGGGGCGCGTCCGCTTCGAACAAAGGAACGGGGCAGGTATGGATTTACCGCCGTTTCTCACCCCTGCGGACCTCTTGAAAAAAGGAGGTTTTTATTTTTATGGAAGAACAAACGAAGACGAAGAAAGAACCGTCGCATAGCTTTTGGAAACGCTTGCTTTTATCCGAAACGCTCGTGGATAAGAACAAGAGCCACAAGATCGCGTATATCGCGCTCGTTACGGCAATCGTCGTGGTGGCGAATATGTTTTTCGAAATCAAATTCGCGGAAACGCAGTTTTCCTTTACCATCGTCGTTTCCGCGTTGGCGGGAATCGTGATCGGACCGCTGTTTGGGTTCGTCGCCTGTTTTTTGGGGGATCTCGTGGGCTTTTTGTACCATTCTTCGGGGTACGCGTACTTGCCTTGGATAGGGATTGCCATGGGGGTAACGGCAACGATCGCGGGGCTGGTGGTCAACGGAATCCCGTTTCGCTTTAAGGGCGGTTTGCAGGTGAAATTGGCGATCGTTTCCTTGCTTTCCTTTCTCGTTTGTACGGTGGCGATCAACACCACGGCGTTTTGGCTGTTGTATGCCAAGGGTGTGCCGTATTTTACCTATCTTACCACGCGTTTATTCGTGCAAGGGCAAATTTGGAACAGTATCGTCAACTACGCGTTGCTGTTTTTGCTCGTACCGACGCTCGTGCGGATTCGACCTCTAAAATTGTGCATAAGATAAAATTGTGAAATATTCAAAAAATCGTCGCTACTCCTTGACGATTTTTTTTAATTGTGCTATAATAGTAGCGATATTTCATTATAATAAGGAGAAAAGAGTATGTTTGTAAACAACCTTTTGGCGGACAACCCGCATATCAGCATTTTCGGGTTCAAGATTTACGCCTACGCAATCATTATCGTGTGCGGTATGATCGCGGCGTTTTTCGTGATTTCCCTCCTGTTTAAGCGCAGAAATATGTCCGCAGACTTGTTCTTGACCTTTTTTTGCATTTGTTTGCCCGTGGCGATCATTACCACCCGTTTGTTTTACTGTATCACGGACGGCTTGCCTATTTCCGAGTGGTTCTCGTTCGAATCCATTCGCCAAGGCGGACTTTCGATCATGGGCGGAATCCTTGGTGGCGTGGTGAGCGTTGCGGTGGTGTGTATCGTGAAAAAGGTGAACTTTTTCCGCGTGGGCGACTGTATCGTCGTAGGGCTTTTGCTCGCGCAGGCAATCGGTAGATGGGGCAACTTTGCCAACCAAGAGGTATACGGCGGACTCGTTACCAACGAATCGCTCCAATGGTTTCCGTTTGCGGTGTACATTGATAAAGTGCAGGAATGGCACTACGCGTTCTTCTTCTACGAAAGTATGGCAAATTTGCTTATAGCGACTTTGCTGTTTATCAACGCTTGGAAGAATCCCAACAAGCCCAACGGCGTAAACACCGCTTGCTATTTCATTTCGTACGGACTCGTCCGTTCGATTATGGAACCGCTCCGTGATCCCGTGTACATTTTGGGTGATAAAGTGCAATGGTCGTTCGTTACCTCGCTCGCGCTGTTGATCGGCGGTGTGATTTTGCTCGTAATTTTGCTCCTTCTCAATAAGAAGAAAGAGGGGGCGTGGATTGGCTCGGTGCGTGGAGAACCGTACGGGATCGCCGAATATATCGGGGACGACAAACGGGAAATCCCTTACCGCACGAAGGTGAATATGATGTGCAAAATTTATCCCGAAAAATATCATGAAAAACCGACGGCGGAAGAGCTGGCGGAAGAAAAAGCACGGCTTGCGGAAGAAAAACGCCGTGCAAAAGAGGATAGCAAGGAGGACGAAGATGCGTAATTTAACTCTTTTGACCGATCTTTATCAATTGACGATGGGCTACGGTTTTTACCGTCAAAACAAGCACGAGGAAGAAGTGGTATTCGATTTATTCTTCCGTAAAAACGCGCTCATTACCTATTCCGTTTTCGCGGGACTTGAACAAGCGATGGATTATCTTCTCCATTGGCATTTGGACGACGAAGACGTCGAATATTTGCGCTCGTTGCACCTTTTTAGCGAGGACTTTATCGAGTATATCAAAAATATGCGCTTTACGGGCGACGTGTACGCGGTGCGCGAGGGCGAACCCGTATTCCCCGGCGAACCCATTCTCACGGTAAAAGCTCCGCTCATTCAAGCGCAGTTTGCGGAAACGGCGCTCCTCAACATTATCAATCACCAAACCTTGATCGCGACGAAGTCTTCGAAAATTTGCCGTGCTACGGGCGGAAAAGGCGTGGTTATGGAGTTCGGCTTGCGCCGTGCGCAAGGTCCTGACGCGGGTATTAGCGGTGCGCGCGCGGCGGTTATCGGCGGTTGCGCGTCCACTTCCAACGTCATTGCGGGAGAAATGTTTGATATCCCCGTAGCGGGTACGATGGCGCATAGCTGGGTCATGGGCTACCCCACCGAATACGAAGCTTTCCGCGCGTACGCGGACGCGTATCCCGACAACTGTTTGTTGCTCGTAGACACCTACGACACTTTGCGTAGCGGTGTTCCCAACGCCATTCGCGTGTTCAAGGAATTGCAAGCGAAGGGGCATAAACCCAAGGGGATTCGACTCGACAGCGGGGACTTGGCGTACCTTTCCAAAAAGGCACGCAAAATGATGGACGAGGCGGGTTTCCCCGACGCGATCATTTGCGTTTCGGGGGATTTGGACGAGCGTTCCATTAGCTCGCTTTTACAACAGGGCGCGAAAATCGATTCTTGGGGGGTAGGTACGAGATTGATTACCTCGGAGGATCTTCCCGCGCTCGGGGGCGTTTATAAAATGTCGGCGATTATCGGCAAGGACGGCAGTATTACGCCCAAGATTAAGCTTTCGGACAATACGGCGAAAATCACCAACCCCTCGTTCAAGAAACTCTATCGTTTGTACGATAAAGAAAACGGTATGGCGATTGCCGACTTAATTACCTTGCGCGAGGAAACGGTGGACGAAAACGAGCCGTTGACGATTTTCCACCCCGTAGAAACTTGGAAGAAACACGAAGTTGAAAACTTCCGCGCGGAAGAATTGCAATACACGATCGTGAAAGACGGAAAACTCGTTTACGAGTTCCCCGCCTTGACGGAGATTCGCGAATTTTCCAAGGCGCAAAAGGCGAAATTCTGGGAAGAATATCTCCGTTTGGATATGCCACAGGTCTATAAGGTGGACTTATCCAACGCGTTGCATAAACTTAAAACGAGCATGATCGACGAGATTCGCGGGAATACAAAGAAGGGGGGCGAGAAATGAGCAAGACTGCCTTGAAAACGGAAAAGGACGGGGGCAGGTATTCCATGAAAGGTTCGCGCCTTTGGGGGGTATGGCTGTTTCTTATCCTCGTATTTATCGACATGGCGACGAAGTTCGTAGCGGACGCGTATTTTTCCGCCGAGGGCGCGCCAACGGAAATCGTGTTGATCCCGGGGTGGTTGAAGCTTCGCATTACCTATAACCGCGGTATATCGTACGGCTTAGGTGCAGGCTCGCCTACTTGGGTAAAAATTGCCGTAATCGTGGCGACGGCGGTGATGATGACGGCACTCGCGGTTTTGTATTTCAAGATCGACAGGCGTCGCAGTTGGTTGAAAACGGCGCTCGTATTCGTGGTTAGCGGAGGCGTGGGAAACTTGATCGACCGCGTGTACTACCGCGTTTGGGAAACGAACGGCGCGTACGGCGTACGCGATATGGTCGATTTGAGCCGTTTCGGGTTTGCCGTGTGTAACTTTGCCGATTTCTTTATTTGCACGGGCGCGGTTATGCTCGTGCTCTCCCTGCTCTTTTTCGATAAAGACGCGCTGTTCCCCGTAGGGAAGAAGTATAAGGCGCTGGCAAAAGAAGCGGAAGAGGAAGCGGAGAAAAAGAAGGCGGAAAAGGAATCGAAAAAGAATGGATAAGTATTTGTTCGTCGCGGAAACGGGTTATAAGCGTTTGGATTCCTTTTTGAGCGAACAAACGGAGGATATTACCCGCTCGCGTATCAAAAAGCTTATCGAAGAAGGGAACGCCTTCGTCAACGGCGCGCCCGTCACGAAAGCGGGCGCGGATATTAAGGCGGGGGATACGGTCACGCTCGTCGTGCCCGAAGCGACCGCGTATACCGTGCAGGCGGAAGATATCCCCATTGAAATCGTATACCAAGACGCCGACCTTGCCGTCGTGAATAAACCCAAGGGCATGACGGTGCACGTGGGGAACGGCAACGAGCGGGGCACGCTCGTCAACGCGCTTTTGTTCGCACTCGATTCTTTGAGCGGTGTGGGCGGGGTTTTGCGCCCGGGGATCGTGCATAGAATCGATAAGGACACGACGGGTTTGCTCGTCGTTGCGAAAAACGATAAGGCGCACGCCTCGCTCGCCAAACAAATTGCGGAAAAGACCTGTAAGCGTACCTACTTCGCCTTGTTGGAAGGGTGCGTGAAAGAGGATAGCGGGCGTATCGTGACGGATATCGGTAGACACCCGACGGATAGATTAAAAATGGCGGTTTTGGAGGACGGCAGGGGAAAACTCGCCGTCACCGACTTTACGGTACGCGCGCGTTTTGGGAACGAGTTTACGCTGTGCCGTTTTGATTTGCAAACGGGCAGAACGCACCAAATCCGCGTGCACGCCAAGCATATGGGACACCCCGTCGCGGGCGACCCCGTATACGGGTTTAAGAAACAAAAACTGCCTGCAAACGGTCAGCTTTTGCACGCGTGGCAGTTGGAACTCGACCACCCCGCAAACGGGGAGCGTATGCGTTTCAACGCATACCTGCCGGGCGATTTTGCTGAGATTTTAAGAAAACTTTGCCGTCGTTTCGGCGTTGCGGAAACGGAATTTTCGGATATTTTGGAAAAGTAAACTATGTTAAAGATTTCGAAAGTAAAACGGAATAGTATCGCCTCGGAATTGGGCTTGGAAGTGGGCGACGAAATCGTTGCCTTCGACGGCTTGCCGTGCGAGGACGAGCTCGATTATCTTTTCTATATGGAACAGGAATCCTTCTCTTTTACCGTGCGCGATCACAGAAGCGGTGCGGAAACGGAAGTGGAAGTGGAAAAGGACGAGGGCGAAGACCTTGGCTTGGAGTTTGAGAAAAACGGGAAGATCAAACGCTGTCAAAACCGTTGCGTGTTTTGTTTCGTCGATCAAATGCCCAAGGGTATGCGCGAGAGCTTGTATATAAAAGACGACGACTATTCCATGAGCTTTACTTGCGGGAACTTCGTCACGCTCACCAATCTTTCGGACGAGGGCTTGGCACGGATCGTGCGGTTGGGGCTTTCTCCGCTGTATATTTCCGTGCATACTACCGACCCCGACCTTCGCGTGAAACTATTGCGCAACCCCCGCGCGGGTAAGATACTTTCACAAATCGATACGCTCGTAAAGGGCGGGATTTGTTTGCATTGTCAAGCGGTGATCGTGCCCAACGAGAACGACGGGGACGCGCTCGCAAGGACGGCGCGGGAGCTGTTTGCGTACTATCCCGCCGTGCGCGATCTTGCTTGCGTGCCCACGGGAATTACCAAATACCGCGACGGCTTGCCGTTCATTCCCGACGTGGATAAGGCGTACAGCGAAAAATTGCTCGATCTCGTCGATTCTCTCAACGCGGAATTCGGGGTGAATTTCCTCTTGCCCGCCGACGAGTATTTCGTGAAAGCGGAACGGGAAATGAAACCGTGCGCTTTTTACGGGGAGTTTGAACAAATAGAAAACGGGATCGGCATGACGGCGAAATTTTTATCCGAAGCGTACGAAGCGCTCGCGCGTTTACCTCGGGGCAAGGACGGGAAGTTCCGTTTGAAAAAAGAGAAAAAAACGCTTTTGGTGTGCGGGGTGAGCGCGGAAAAAACCCTTCGCGCGCTCGTGGAGAAGTGTAACGAGGAAATGCAAGGACTGCACGCGGAGATATTGCCCGTCGTCAACGAATTTTTCGGCGAAACCGTCACCTGTACGGGTTTGCTTACGGGCGTGGATATGATAAAAGCGATTGAAAAGTATCGCGAAAACGGGGGCGTTTTCGACGAGATTTTGCTCGACGGGAACACCATGAAAGAGTTTGAGGAAGTATTCCTTTGCGGAACGACGCTTACGCAAATGAAAGAGAAGTTGGGGTTTGCAAATATCAAAGCCAACAAAAACGGTGGGTCGGGATTTGTGAAACTGCTTGCCGACTGCAAAGAAAAAAAGACTTAAAAAGGAGAAAGTATGCTCGTAAATTATCATACGCACACTACTTTTTGCGACGGAAAAGACGAGCCCGAAGCTATCGTGGCGTACGCGATAGAAAACGGGATTGACGGAGTCGGGTTTTCCGCGCACGGGTATACGAGTTACGATTATAGCTATTGCCTGCGAGATTTGGAAGGGTATATCGCGGAGATAAACCGCTTAAAAGAAAAATACGCGGGAAAGATTGCCGTTTGGCTGGGCGTGGAAGAGGACAGCCGTTCGCTTATGCCACGGGAACGCTTCGATTATATTATCGGTTCTTGCCACTATTTTTTCTTGGACGGAAAATGCTATCCTATCGATTCCGCTCACGATTACTTTACGCGTTGTTTGCAAGCGTTTAACGGTGACGAACTCAAACTTGCCAAGGCGTATTACGAGCATTTTTGCGAGTATATCCTTGCGCGGAAACCGGATATCGTCGGGCATTTCGATTTGATTACGAAATTCGACGAGTTGGACGGCGAGGACCGCTTTTTGCACGACGAAAAATATTTATCGCTCGCCGAACGGTATCTTGCGAGTGTGGCGGGAAACGGGCGTATTTTCGAGGTGAATACGGGCGCGGTATGCCGTGGGTACAGAACGACCCCGTACCCGCACGAACGGCTTTTGTACGCGTTGAAAAAGGCGGGCGGGCGAGTGACGGTTTCCTCGGACAGCCACGCAAAAGAAACGCTTTGCTTCGGCTTTGAAGAAGCGAAAAAATTGCTCAAAGAGGTCGGTTTTTCTACCGTTTGCGTGTTGACGGAGAACGGTTGGAAAGATACGGAAATGTAAGAAATAAACGTAGGAGGTGTTATTATGGCAAATCCTTTGATTGCCCTCGTCGGTAGACCGAACGTGGGGAAAAGTACCTTTTTTAATAAGGTTGCAGGGAGAAAAATTTCTATCACGGAGGATAGACCGGGCGTCACGCGCGATCGGCTTTATGCGGACGCGACTTGGCGCGGTAAGCATTTTACGATGGTAGATACGGGCGGTTTGGAACTTAAATCGGAAGACGTCATGTGGCGGGAAATTGCCAAACAGGCGGACGTAGCCATCGAAACGGCGGACGTAATTTTGTTTTTTACGGACGGCAGGGACGGTTTACACCCGTCCGATTACGACGTGGCGGACATTTTACGGCGCAGTAAAAAACCCGTCGTTCTCGTGGTGAACAAGATTGACGATTACGCGCCCGAAAAGGTGTTCGAGTTTTATTCGTTGGGGCTTGGCGAGCCGTTTGCCGTTTCTGCGGAACATTCCCAAGGGATCGGCGACGTTCTCGACGAGGCGATCGGCTATTTCCCCGAGGTGACGATCGAACCCGTTCCGTCGCTTAAAATCGCGGTGGTAGGGAAGCCCAACGCGGGCAAATCCAGTCTTGTAAACAAACTGCTCGGGAGTGAAAGAAGTATCGTTACCCCCATGGCAGGTACGACGCGAGACGCGATCGACACGCTGTTTTACCGTGGCGACAAGGCGTATACGATTATCGATACCGCGGGGATTCGGAAGAAGAAAAACGTGGACGACGACGTGGAGTATTACAGCAATATGCGCGCGTTCGACGCGGTGCGCCGAAGCGACGTTTGCTTGCTCGTCGTGGATAGCGGAGAGGGGCTTACCGAACAGGACGTAAAAATTATCGGCTACGTGCACGAACAGGGCAAACCGTCCGTAATCGTCATGAACAAGTGGGATCTCGTGGAAAAGGACACGCACACCGTCAACCGCTTTGAAGATAAGCTCAAAGAGGATTTGAAATTCATGGACTATTACAAATCGGTATATATCTCGGCAAAGACGGGTCAACGCGTGGAGAAATTGCTCACGGCGGCGGAAGAGGTATACGCGCACGCGTCCTTCCGAGTTCCGACGGGCGAACTCAACGACCTTATCGGCGACGCCGTTCGTTTGCAAGAACCGCCCTCGTATTTAGGTCGTAGAATGCGCGTCTTCTTCTCGTCGCAAGTGGGCGTATGCCCGCCGACCTTTGCGCTCTTCGTCAACGACGAGCGCCTACTCCACTTCTCTTACGAACGCTATTTAGAGAACACCATTCGCCGTGCCTACGACTTCTCGGGCACGCCGATAAGGATAACGGTGCGCGAGAAAAAAGACGACCAGTAAAACAAAGAATCCACGGCGCATTTCGTCGTCGAGTTTACGTTTCGTCTTGGTCACGTACGGAAAAGTACGCTCCCTGCGACGAATCCGCACTCTCCTTGAACTGCTTGTGTCTTGCTTTGTTTTACTTCGGTTTATTCAGGCGGGTCGGTAAACGCGAAGAATCCACTTCGTAATACTTCGTTGGACTGCGTTTTTCCTCGCTCGTTTACGCCAAGTAAACTCCCGTCGGAAAAGCCTCGTCCGCCTTGTCTTACTCGCGTCTTGCTTTGTTTTACTTCGCTCGGCTCGAAGTTAAGAGGATGCCCCAAGTATGGGTCAAGGGACGAAGTTCCTTGTGGGGTGTAGGGGTGAAACCCATACGCCGACGGCAGTCCCGTTCGAAGAACGGAAGAAAAGCCCAAGCTAAGCAATCGAAGATTGCGCTCACGCGAAGCGTTAGCCTCGTCAGAGGACGACGAAACAATGAAATTCGGCTACGCCGAATGAAATCCGCCTATGGCGGGTGAAATTGCTACGCAATGAAATTTTGCTCCGCAAAATGGCGGTACAATCCCAAAACTTAACCATGGTTAAGTTTTGGAAAAAGAGGTTAGTGAGAGCAAAATAGTTGTCAAAACGGCGGTGTAGTAACCCGACCAAGAATGATAGATAAAGTAAGGTGCAGGATTATCCTGCCCATGGTTAAGTTTTGTTTGTAAGAGCAAAAAAGCCGTCGAAACGGCGGTGTCGTAACCCGAAACGGGGTGATAGATAAAATTAGGTGCAGGCTTAGCCTGCCTTAGATCGTAATTAAGGAAAATTTATGAAAACGTTTGATTTATCTCAAAACTGGTGGCAATTCGTAATCGTCGCAATCGTGTGCTATTTAATCGGTTGCGTCAATTTCGCGTTGATTATTTCCCGCCTAAAAAAGAACGATATCACGAAAATCGGGAGCGGGAATCCCGGTACGATGAATATGAGCCGTGAATTCGGATTAAAAATCGGCTTGATTACCTTTTTCGGTGACGCGCTTAAAGGCGGTATTCCCGCTTTGATAGGGTATTTCCTTTATCGCGAGTTCTATTTCGATGGAACGGGCGTACTCGTTTCCGATTTTATCCGTTATTTTTGCGGGATTTTCGTCGTGTTGGGGCACATATTCCCCGTTACCATGAAATTCAAAGGCGGTAAGGGGATCGCCTCTACCTTGGGACTTTTCTGGGTGAGTCTTGCGTGTGAAAACGCGTGGCTTTTGCTTATCGGTTTTGCGTTGCTTTTATGTATCGTACTTTTTATCTATCTTACCGAATGGGGATCTTTGGGGTCGCTTTCGGGAGTGACGGTGTTTAGCATTATGCAGTTGGTCATTTTCTTCCAACGCTATAACGCGTTCCCCGTCAACGCGTACACGGTAGCCGTGTTTGCGTTTATTTTGGTGCTAGATATCCTCACTTGGGGGGCGCACCATAAAAATCTTGCTCGACTGCTTTCGGGCGAAGAGCATAGAACTTCGATTAAAAAACTTGCGCAGAAAAAGAAAAAACGCGAGGAGGAAAAGTCGTGAATATTATCATAGTGGGCTGTGGAAGCGTAGGCAGAACGCTAGCAGAAAAGCTAAATAACGATGGCAACGACGTTACGGTGATCGACATGTCGGCGGAAAAAGTGCGCCGTACGACGGAACGGTGTGATATTATGGGGATCGTCGGGAACGGCGCGACGCATACCGTACAAAGGGAAGCGGGGATTGAGGATGCGGATTTGTTTATCGCCGTCACCAATTCGGACGAGCTGAACCTGCTTTGCTGTTTGCTTGCCAAAAAAGAGGGGAGCTGTCAAACGATTGCACGGCTTAAAAATCCCGAATACAGCAAGGACGCGCCCTATTTGAAGGACGAGCTGGGTTTGGCTATGGTCATTAACCCCGAATACGCCGCGGCGGAAGAAATTGCGCGCTTAATCCGTTTCCCGTCCGCTTTGAAGATAGAACCGTTTGCCAAGGGCAGGGTAGAGCTTATCAAATTCCGACTCCCCGTGGGCAATGAAATCGTGGGCGTATCCGTCAAAGAGGTGGCGATTAAATACCGCTTGGAAGGTCTGATTTGTACGATTGAACGGGGCGAGGAAGCGTATATCGCCAACGGCGATTTTATTTTCGAGGAAAAGGACATCGTTTCTATCGTGGCTACGCCCAAAAACGCAAACGACTTCTTTTCGAAAATCAATTATAAAGGACACTCTATCAAAAACGCGCTTATCGTCGGGGGTGGTGTACTTACGCATTATTTATGCGAAATTCTTGAAAAATCGAGCGTTTCGTTGAAAATTATTGAAAAGGATATCAAGGCGTGCGAAGAGCTTTGCGCGCAATGGCATAAGGTAGACGTTATTCACGGCGACCCGTCCGATCGGGAACTTTTGAAGGAGGAGGGGATCACGCAAGCGGGTGCGTTCGTCGCGCTTGCCGACCACGACGAGGAAAACATTTTGCTTTCCGTATTCGCCAAGGGCGAGGGCTGTCAAAAACTCGTCACGAAGGTGAACCGTATCGATTACGACAGCGTTATCAATCAACTCGATCTTGACGCGTCGGTGTGCCCCCGTGCCATTACTTCGGATATTATTTTGCGCTTCGTTCGTTCGATGCAAAACGCCGTGGGTAGTAATATGGAAACGCTGTACAATATTATTCAAGATCAGGTAGAGGCTTCGGAATTTATCGTTAAAGACAATTCTCCGGTTACGGGCGTGCCCCTGTATCAATTAAAATTGAAATCGGATTTGCTCGTCGCCGCAATCACGCGGGGGAACGAGGTGATCGTGCCCCGCGGTCAAGACGTCATTTTGCCGGGCGACGCGGTGATTATCGTATCCAAACATTCTCTCCGCGATATCGCGGACGTACTCAAATGAGGGGGCGGATATGAATTACGGGATTATTAGGCGGACGATCGGTTGGATTCTTTTGTTCGAGGCGATTTTTTTCCTCGTTCCCGCGATCACGGCGACGGTGTATTGGGAACGGGAGTTTTTCTCGATTCTTATATCCATGGGCATTTGCGCGATCGTGGGCGGTTTGTTGGTGATCGGAAAACCGAAAAGCGACGCGGTGTACGCAAAAGAAGGCTTCGTGATCGTGGCGCTCAGCTGGATCGTGCTCAGTTTGTTCGGCGCGTTGCCGTTCGTGATTTCAGGCGCGATGCCTTCGTATATCGACGCGCTGTTTGAAACGGTTTCGGGCTTTACCACTACGGGTGCGTCCGTGCTTTCGGGCGAGCAAGTCGAGGCGTTGCCGAAGTGTCTTTTGATGTGGAGAAGCTTTACCCATTGGGTTGGCGGTATGGGCGTGCTCGTGTTTATTCTCGCGTTCTTGCCCCTTTGCGGTGGTGGACAAAATATCAATCTTTTGCGCGCGGAAAGCCCCGGGCCGACGGTAAGTAAGCTCGTGCCCAAAATGCGCTCCACGGCAGGAATACTCTATCTCATTTATACCGTGCTCACCCTATTACAGTTTGTTCTTTTGGTGTTCGATATGCCCGCGTTTGACGCGCTTAACACCGCGTTTGCAACGGCGGGAACGGGCGGGTTTACCGTTAAAGCGGACGGGTTTGCAGGGTATTCGCCGTACGCACAGGTCGTCGTGACGGTGTTTATGATACTCTTTTCCATTAATTTCGCTTCGTTCTTCTTTATCGTGCGCGGGAAATTCAAGGAAGCGTTCAATACGGAAGTGCGCGTGTTTCTCACGATCGTGGTCGTGGCGATTACGCTTGTTTCCGTCAACCTTTGCCTTGCGCCTACGCCCGATCTTTCCACGGGGGAAGCGATTCGACACTCCGCGTTTTCCGTGGCGTCGATAATCTCCACGACGGGCTTTTCTACCGTAGATTTTAATACTTGGCCCTCGTTTTCCAAAACGATTCTCGTTATGACTATGTTCGTCGGCGCGTGCGCGGGAAGTACGGGCGGCGGTATAAAAGTGTCGAGATTCGTGATTTTGTTTAAGGGAATGTCGCACGAAACCAAACGAATGTTGCACCCCAAACAGGTGAAAAAGATACTCGTGGATAATCGCGTGGTGGAAGAGGAAACGGTGCGGGGGATTCATAGCTATTTGATTGCGTACGCCGTGGTATTCGTGTTGTCGCTTCTCGTGGTTTCTTTGGATGGTTACGACTTGACGACGAATTTCACGGCAATCGCTGCGACGATTAATAATATAGGACCGGGCTTGGAGGCGGTAGGACCTGCGGGAAATTTCGGGTTTTTCTCGTGGTGGACAAAGCTCGTGCTCGTATTCGATATGCTTGCGGGCAGATTGGAAATCTTCCCGATGCTGTTGCTGTTACTTCCCGCGACTTGGCGGAAATAATTTCTTTGAAAAATTGTATAAAAAAAGTTTACTTTTTCCTGAAAAGTGTGTATAATAATATAGCAAAACGACAAAACCGCGCGTTTGCGCGGCGAATATGGGGGTGTCCCGGATTCGATTGCCGGTGAGCGAAAGGATAAGCATACCGCAGACGGAGTGCCTGCGTAAAAACATTCCGCTAAATATAAATGCAGATAATAATGCAAACTACGCTCTTGCAGCGTAACTTCGTTTTATAACGAATCGTCGTGCCTGATTTATCCGTCGGTCGGGGTCACGGCGTCAAAAAGACGGAAAACTCTTTGAAAGATCGGAAGGCGTCTTTTGAAGAGTATTAGCCTTCTGCGTGTAAAAAAGCGTGTTTACCCGCGTTTTTGCATTAAGAAATAATAGATAAACTAAGTATGTAGAAAGTTTTTTGGCAGCCGTGTAAGACGTCGGTTCAACTCCGACCACCTCCACCAATCCAGCACACGTCACTAACCTTGATTTTTAAGGCATATCGCAATATTAAGCCGTATATTGAAAAGTGTTGCGGAAGCGAGAGAAAGCGGGAAAATCAAAAACCGTTTATACGGCGCGCATTTGGAGGGACCCTATTTTTCTCTTTCGCAATGTGGTGGTCAGCCGGCGGGGCATATTTCCGTTCCTAAAAAGGAAGAATATAGGGCGATTGTCGATGAATGGGGAACGTATATTGCTAGATGGTCTTATGCGCCCGAAAAAGATAAAGACGGGAGTTTTTGTAAGTTTATAACGGAACATGGTATCATTGCTTCGGCGGGACATACCGATGCCAAATATGAGGATATGCAAATTGCAATACAGAACGGTTGTAATTTAGTTACACATTTATATAGCTATACGTCAACGATAACGCGAGATCATGGTTTTCGTTCGTTAGGGGTGATTGAAACGGCATATCTTCGCAACGAGTTATACGTAGAAATCATTGCTGACGGGAAACATTTGCCACCAGATTTAATAAAAATGATTATTCAAATCAAGGGTGTAGATAAGGTGGCGTTAGTATCGGATAGTTTGCACGTTGCCGGCGTGTATCCCATTGATGCAAAGATTGAATGTGAAGATATGATAATTGAGGACGGAGTTTGTAAATTAAAGGACCGTTCCGCATTCAAGGGCAGTATTGCGACGGCAAACGTACTGCTAAAAACATTGGTAAAGGATTGTGGAATTGCGATACCTGATGCAGTGAAAATGTTGACGGAAGTACCTGCCAAAATTCTAAAAGCAAACGATTTGGGTCGACTTGCCGAAGGTTGTCTTGGTGATGTGGTGGCGTTTGATGAGAACTTTAACGTAACCGACGTTTTTGTTGGAGAAAAAAAATATGAAGTCTTATAATTTATGGGAAGAAGAAAACTCGACGAAAATTGAATGGTATGAGCCCAAGGAGAAAAAAACGGATATAGCAGTATTAATTTTTCCTGGCGGCGGATATTATACACTTTGCGATTACGAGGGTAAGGATTACGCGGAATATTTGAATACGCTCGGTGTTACAGCGTTTGTCGTATATTACCGCTGTAAGCCGAATTATTTCCCTTTGACATTGTTAGATGCAAGACGGGCGGTGCGTTTTGTGCGCGCAAATGCAAAAAAGTTTGAAATAAACGAGAACGGGATACTTGTAATGGGCTCGTCTGCTGGTGGACATTTATGCGCTTTATTGTCTACCTATACCCAATCTATCGCCGGAGAAGAAGTGGATGAGATTGACAAGGTTGATTACATGCCGAACGGACAAGTTATGTGTTACGGATTGATTAGTTCGGATGATGAAATCACCAACGAGTGGTGTTTTAGAAATTTGCTTGGGGAACGTTATGCCGATAAAAACGAAGTCAGTCCCGAATTGTTGGTTTCGGATAAAACCCCCAAAGCCTTTATTTGGCAAACGGGAGAAGATACGAGCGTTGTGGTGGAACATTCTTATCGTTATGCCACAGCTTTGTATAAAAAAGGAATCCCTTGCGAATTGCACGTATTTCCTTACGGCGCGCATGGTAGGGCATTAGCTTTAAGTGAACCACATGTGGCACAATGGAAATTGCTTTTTATAAATTGGTTGAAGTTGAACGGTTGGTTGTGAGGTATAAGTATGAGCGTAAAAAAATACGACGTAAATTTTGAAACGAGAAAAGAGAAGTTTGAAAAAGATTTGCAAGAGTTCGTTATTCCTCATGGTAATTTTTCATTATACGGTGTACAATACGATTATGAAAACGGTTGTTTTTGTCGAATGCCGAACGCCGTAGCTAAAACCGTGAGTGAGGGTGTAGAATATTTTGCTAAGAATACGGCAGGAGGGAGAGTTCGTTTTTCAACGGATTCGTCTGTGCTTCAAATTAAAGCCACGTATCGCATTTTGGAATTGATGCAACATATGCCGATAACAGGTTCAGGTTCGTTTACGTTGTTTGAAGAAACGGAAAACGGCGAGAAATATGTACATAATTTCTCGCCGTTACCCAAAGAACAAACGTGCTTTTGCGATAACGTAAAATTACAAGGTGGAAAAATGCGAAAGTACATCTTGTATTTCCCTTTATATAACGACGTGAAAACGTTGACGGTTGGTTTAGAGAAGGGTGCGAAAATTGGTAAGGGTAAGTCATATCGTAATGTCGCCCCGATACTTTATTACGGCTCATCTATTACACAGGGCGGTTGTGCAAGTCGTCCAGACGCTTGCTATCAAGCCTTAATTTCCAAATGGAATAACGTCGATTATATAAATATGGGATTTAGTGGAAACGCCAAGGCGGAAATAGAGATGGTAGAGTATTTGGCGGAGTTGGATTGTAGTGTGTTTGTTTGCGATTACGATAATAATGCGCCGACGGTGGAATATTTAGAAAAAACACATTTTCGTTTATACGAAAAATATCGCGAAAAACGTCCTGATACGCCGATATTGTTTATAACAAGACCGAACGTGGGTATAAATACGGACGAACGATACCGTATTATTTATAAAACGTATAGAAAAGCCAAACGAGCAGGGGATGAAAACGTTTATTTTTTGTCAGGGAAAAGCTTTTTTGGTAACAATGGTTGGAATTATACCGTAGATTGTGCGCATCCGAATGATTATGGTTTTTTACTTATGGCAAAGGGTATTTATAAAAAATTGATAGAAATAGACGAACGGTATAGATAGAAGGAGATAAAAGAGCATGAGCGCATTATTGTTAGTTTCGGGTTTTTTATTTTCGTCGGAGTTTATCTTTACAAAACTTTACGAAAAAGAGTGTGGGTCAGATTATAAAGCAACTGTCAATTTTACGCTTATTAGTGGCGTGTTGATGCTATTGATGTTGTTGATTTGCAATGGGTTTACGGTGCAATTCTCAACGTTTTCCATTATCATGGCGACGTTATTTGCACTTGTGAACGTAATAGCAAACGTAATAGCCATAAAGGCAGTTTCGATTGGGTCAGTTGCTGTATTTACGTTATTTATGATGCTAGGCGGAACGATAGTGCCGTTTGTGTTCGGTGCGGTGTTTTTGAATGAAATAGTCAAACCTGTTTACATAATTGCAGTTGCACTACTCGTTGTGGCATTAGCGCTTCCTATTTTTGATAAAACGGAAAAAAACGAGAAAAACAAAAAGACGTTTTGGGTATTTATCGGCTTGTGTTTGATTTTGTTTTTCTTAAACGGTGCAAATACTATCATAGGCAAAGTGCACCAAATTAACATCAATGCGGTAAGTACTATCGATTTTTTAACGATAAAATATATGGTACGGGTACTGTGCGGAATTGTAATGGTACTTACGTGCCCCGCAGTAAATAAATACAAAAACATTTTCACGAAAAATTCCGTCAAAAGCGGGTTTGGGTATGCGTTTGTACACGTAACGGCGACGATATTACAACTGTAGTGTGCTTTGACGGTAGACGCCTGCTTGATGTATCCGCTGGTAACGGGTGGGTGCTTGATTTTTACACCGCTTTTAGCGTTTGTTTTATTCAAAGAAAAAATCAATAAATTTGTATTAACTGAAATCGTACTTTCGGTAATTGCGACTGTATTATTTGCATTATAAAAAGGAGAGAAGAAAAATGAAATTATTTGGCGAGATATTATCAATATCCATACAAAAAGAAGGAAAATGGAATCCGAACGCGGGCGAGGTTAGTTTTGAGGGGAATAAAATTTATCTACAAACCAACTGCGCGTCGTGGATAAAAATTGAATGGGCGACGAAATTTTCGCCGTTTGCACGTGTACTTGGCGACGCATGGGAACGCTCGTACGGGGATTTGTTTTGGAAACCGATTGCAGAGCCTGCATTCCATCCTTGGTATTTCTCGGTTGTAGAGGGTGATACGACGCGTTGCTTTGGCGTGAAAACGGGCTGTAATGCGTTTTGTTCGTGGACGTTGACGACGAACTGTATCACGCTTTTAATGGACGTGCGTTGTGGTTGTGTGGATACGCAATTTGCCGGAAGAAAACTCATGCTTGCCGAGCTTGTATCTTTACAAAAACAAGGGGGCGTGTACGAAACTATTCACGAGTTTTGTAAAAAAATGTGCGATAATCCCGTGTTACCCCAAGAACCGTTTTACGGTGGCGACGATTGGTATGATAATTACGGAAACAACAGTTTTGAAAAGATAGTTTCCCACGTTAAAAAACTTGCGGAATGCGCTAAAGGATTAAAAAACCGTCCTTATCAAACAGTGGACGCGGGTTGGCAAACGTGTCATAATTGGTATTTGAACGACGAGTATATCGGCGGTCCGTTTACGGGTTGTAACAGTAAATTCAAGGATATGAAAGCCATGTCGGAGGCGATACGCGAATACGACGTAAAACCTGGTATTTGGTTTCGTCCTTTGGAAACGGTGGAGTACGTGCCCGACGAGGCGATTTTACGCCGAGTGAAAAACGTAAAATATCTCGACCCTACGCATCCGTTTACGATAGAAAAAGCGGACGAGGATTTGCGTAGATTAAGAGAGTGGGGATACGAGCTGATAAAGCACGATTTTGCAAGCGTAGATATTTTTGGACATTATGGTCCATTTATGACGCAGTCCGTTGCGCCCAAGGGTGAATGGGCGTTCTTTGATAGAAGTAAAACATCCGCCGAAATCAACAAAGAGTACTATTTACGCACGGCGGAAAGCGTAGATGGTGCGCTTATCAATGCTTGTAATACTTTCAGTCATTTAAGCGCGGGAATATTCCCCGTATTCCGTATTGGCGACGATACGAGTGGATATGACCATAAACGTACGGTGGAAATGGGTGTGAATACGCTTGCTTTCCGCGGAATGCAACACGGTGCGTTCTATGCGGTTGACCCGGATTGTATTGCTTTTACCAGTAAATTGGAATGGGAACAAATTGAGCAATGGTGGAGTTTACTCAAATCGGCGGGGACATCGTTGATTGTGTCGATAGAAGACAGATGTTACAATACGCGTGTTCGCGATGCGGTAACGGAGGCGTTCCAGAACGCATCAGTACAACGAGAGGTGGCGAAACCGATAGATTGGTTTGACACGTTGACGCCGAAAAAATGGGAAACGTTTGAAGGCGAAAAAACAATCACTTGGAAGTATTAAAATGGGGTAAGCGTATGAAAAAATATACTTTGAACGGAAAATGGCGAATGACGGGGAACGGTTATGACGTGGTAGGGAGTGTGCCCGGTTCGGTATATTCGTTTTTACATATAGACAATGTTATTTTACCCGACCCGTATTATCGGGATAACGAAAAGATTTATTTAGAGATTGCCGAACACGAATACAAATTTGAAAGAACGTTTGTATATGATAAGAAAGAAACGCCGGTATTTCTCGTGTGCGAGGGATTAGATACGCTTTGCAGTATTTATCTAAACGGGGTACACGTTGCAGATACGGACAATATGCACGTATGTTACGAGTTTGCCGTAGAAAAATATCTGCAAGAAGGTGAGAACGTCATAGAAATCGTTTGTCATGCAATCAATCCTTATATAAAATCGAAAAGTGCGACGGGTAGATTGTTTGGGGCGACGGATTGTATGGAAGGATATCCTTACGTAAGAAAAGCCCATTGTATGATGGGTTGGGATTGGGGGCCTCGTTTGCCTGATACTGGTATTTGGAAAACTATATACCTTAAAGAAAACTTTGACGGTGAAATTATCGACGTCGAGTTTTTACAACGCCATGACAATGAGCGGGTTTTCGTTATGCCCAAAATAAAAACGACAGGGGCAGGTACGAGTACAATTCAATTGTTTGCCCCCAACGGTATAGTGGTAAACTTGGAAAACGACGTGGAAACTGAAGTAAAAAGTCCGCTTTTATGGTGGCCGAACGGGCTTGGCGAGCAAAATCTTTATACACTTTCTGTGAAACTCGTTTTAGACGGGAAAATTGTTGATGCACGCGTATTAAAAATCGGTTTACGAGAATTAAAGCTTGTTCGTAAATCGGACGAGTGGGGAGAGAGTTTTTATCATGAAGTGAACGGCGTGCCCGTATTTGCAAAAGGTGCGGACTATATTCCCGAGGATAATATTTTAAGCCGAATTACTCCTGAACGTACGCGTACGTTATTGGAACAATGCAAGGCTTGTAATTTTAATGCAATCCGTCTTTGGGGTGGTGGCTTTTATCCCGACGATTTCTTTTTTGAGATTTGCGACGAGTTGGGCTTGATTGTGTTCGTGGATTTAATGTTTGCCTGTTCGCTGTACGACCCCGACGAAAACATGCTACAAAGCATAGAAGCGGAAGTCAGGCAAAATATACTACGCATAAGGCATCATGCGTGTATAGGGCTTATTTGTGGAAATAACGAAATTGAATGGCATTTCGACGAGTATTTCGAGCTTTCGGGACGCACGGAATACGAGCATTTCAAAAATATGTACGTGTATTTATTTGAAAGTTTGTTTCCAAATCTTATCAAGGAAGTTGCGCCATATTTAGCGTATATCCCGTCCTCACCAACCTCGGGCGGGGGATTTGTCGACCCCAACGGACAAAATAAAGGCGATTGTCATGACTGGTCGTCAAATTATTTGGCTTGCCGTAATACCTATTATAGATACATGAGTGAGTTTGGTTTTGCGGCTCTGCCGTCTATAAAAACGGTGAAGGCGTTTGCTGTTGAGGAAGATAGAAATCCTAATAGTAAAATCATGAATATACACCAAAGAAATAGCGGTGTAAATGCCCAACTTGCCGAAATGCTTTCAAAAATGTTTTTATACCCGACGTCTTTTGAAAGTTATATTTACGCAACGCAAGCATTACAAGCCGATATCATACGCTATCAGGTCGAGCATTACCGTCGAAACCGCGGTCGGTGTATGGGTACGCTTTACTGGCAACTCAACGATATCTGGCCTGTAACCTCGTGGGCGAGTATCGATTATTTCGGTAGGTGGAAAGCGTTGCAATATGCGTCCAAACGCTTTTATTCGCCTGTGTTGCTCTCTTGTGAGGAGGTAGGCGAAGTGCAAACTAGACCGTTTGTTAACACGGAAGATTGTGCGTATTCCAAAGAAAAATCGGCAACACTTTACGTTACGAACGATACGCTTTCGACTATCCACGGAGTAATTGAATGGAAATTGTGCGATTCGTATAGTAATGTTTTGAAAAGTGGTGAAGAAGAAGTTTTTGTGGATAAATTATCCGTCAAGAAAATGAACAAGCTTAATTTTTCGGATATGGACGCGGAAATTGTGCATTTTACGTATGCGTTGATAATAGACGGGGTGGCGGTGTCGAATGGTAGCGTTTTGTTTACGCAACCGAAATATTACCGTTTTGTTAATCCGAAATTAAAATACGTAATAGAGAATGGCGAAATTGTGATAACAAGCGAAGCGTATGCCAAAGGTGTTATGATTGAGGACGAACAAAACGATTTGATTTTAGAAGATAACTTCTTTGATATGGAAAAAGGCGAACGAAGAATAAAAATATTATCGGGCAAACCGACAACGCTGATTGTACGTTCGGTATGCAATATTTGCTGAATGACTTAATATAAAATAAGAAAAACATATGTTTTCTTTTTCAATGGGAATTATAATCTAGAATAGCGTAGAACAAAAGAACTAAATAATATTGAAAAGCATCTATATATCTCGTCACGTTGCAATGAAGGAATACATAGAAGATTTAATGAAAAATGCAATGTATACAGGTGAACCCATTGTGCGTAGTATTGCTTATGAGTTTACTGAACGCCCCGATATTACGGACGAATTTTTATTAGGTGATAAATATCTTGTTGCGCCTATTTTACAAGAAGGTGCACGAAAACGATTGGTCTATTTTCCTTGCTTAAACAAAGAGAAATGGAAAATGGTTTCCACGGGAGAGTTGTTTGAAGGCGGGCGAGAAATAGATGCAGATTTAAATACTTTATTGTATTTTGAACGGATTGAGCTTGAATAATTTGAAAATAGTTAATAGTGGATCGCTAAATATGTAAAACTAAATAGCTACATAAAAGCCCTTATCAAACGGTGTAAAAAGACATCGGGCGATAAGGGCTTTTTCTTTGTACAATGAAACAACCCAAACCGTCCACCCTCTAATTGAGGGGTTCGATTTAGGTTGTTACTGGTGAACTTGACGGAAATCGAGCCGAACCACCCCAAAAGCCTGAATGGTTCAGGCGATTTATATGTTTTGGTATAGAGAAAAAATCTGAAAAATATTTGATTATACCTTTTACGGGAATGGAAATAAAGTTTCAAAAAGTACATTGATTAAAATCGTACTGTTAATAATAAAAATCAAAATATAGATCCGTTGTAGTCGGGGATATTGTATATGAAGTTTTAGATCGCAAGAGGCGGTAAAAAGCAGTGGGGATTAATTTCCTTGCCGCTTTTTGATGTGAAGAAAAACCACGCGATAATGATATGCACCTCCAAAAGATTGTCTAACTTTTGGAGGTGCATATCATATTCGGATACAACGGGGACGAGATATATGGTTAATGATATAGATTTATATATCAAAGCTCGTCAAACGGCATGATTTGGATAGGTACGCGTATATCGTTCAAGTTATGGACGCATTTATAAATGAGCAAAAAGGCGTATAGCGTTGAAAATTGTACTGTTTATCGAAAAGACAGTACAATTTTTACGTTTTAGTCGTTAAATTTTTACGTTTTGATTTTTGGTGTTCAAAAAGAAAAAGAGTAGCGTAAAATCAAAAATCCTTGAAAACAAAAGGTTTTCAGGGATTTTTTGTAATGAAAAAAGCGCTCAAATTGAACATCAATGGTTCATTTTGTGAGCTTCATTCAGCAAATTAAAAAGATTAATTTGTAGTTAGGCGAAGTTAGAAAAGGTGCGCCTTTCTGTATTGTAAAGGACTCATATTGAATTTTTTCTTAAATAAGTGGTTGAAGTGGGACAAAGAATCAAAGCCTAAGGAGGAGGATATAGACAGCGTATTATAGTCGGTGTTGGTCAACAAAGAACAAGCGTAGTCTAATTTAAGGTCGTTGATATAGGAAATAAGAGTTTGTCCCATATATTGCTTAAACAGTTTGGATAAAGTTGTTTGCCCGTATCCAGAAAGTTTATAAATGTCCGTCAGCGGTATTTTTTGTGAAAAATCTATACCGTGAAGTTTATGCAAAAACGTTGTTAACCAAGAAGGTTGTTCAACGTTTTTTAGGCTTTCCGTATTTTATGGAAAAGTGTTGCAAAAAAGTCAAAAAATCATAGCAGGTAAAGGGAATTGCCACAATCTACGTTTTCGGCAATTCCGAGCCACCGACAAGGCGGTGGGAACAATCAGGAAACCTGATTTTGTAAGGAGGACAAAATGGGTAGAAAAAGTGTAATAACAGACAAAAGAGCAAGGCGGTATATCCGTATTTTAGACGAAGATAAATGGGCGGAGATAGATAAATTGCGTACTATCAAAAAGTACGATAACAGTTTTAATCAGCTCATTAACGACGCTCTTGATTACGGCTTGCCGTTGCTTGTGAAAGCGGAATTTGGCGAAGTGAAATCGGACGGGGAGTATATCCCTGCCGAACCACCCGTAGAAGAATCGTATTCCAAGGAAGCGGATATGTATTATGGTTTGGACGAGTTGTTGGGCGAAATTGTAGGCTTACTACAAGAAGTGGTAATGGTTCAACTTACGTTTAACACGCTCCACCAAGTTAAACCGGCTCTATAATAAATGTTGAGATATTTTTCTCATACCCCAACATTTGACACAGAGCCCATTTATTATAGAGCCTAAGTAATCCGTATGGTGTTACATACGGCAAAAACCCGTACGGGAATCTCCGACACCCTTAAAAGGGAACCCTCGGAGAGCTTCGCAAGCATAGCTTGCTCGCGCGAACCGACGTGTTCTTCACTATTCCCGTACGGACACCAAAAGCAAAATCCCTAAACCGAACCTTTTCGCGGGAAACTCCGATACCCTTAAAAGGGAACCCTCGGAGAGCTTCGCAAGCATAGCTTGCTCGCGCGAACCGACGTGTTCTTCACCATTCCCGTACGGACACCAAAAGCAAAAATCCCTAAACCGAACAATGTTCGATTTAGGGATTTGCTGGTGACCCGTACGGGACTCGAACCCATGTTACCACCGTGAAAGGGTGGTGTCTTAACCGCTTGACCAACGGGCCGTATATATGTGATCGTTCTTAACGTTTTTTGCATGGTAGCGGCGATGAGATTCGAACTTATGACCTATCGGGTATGAACCGATCGCTCTAACCAACTAAGCTACGCCGCCATTTTGGTTGCGGGGGCAGGATTCGAACTTGCGACCTCCGGGTTATGAGCCCGGCGAGCTACCTAGCTGCTCCACCCCGCGATATTGCTCTATTCGACCGACGGATTATCTCGCCCGTCAAACAGCTTATCTATAATACTAAAAAGAAAGAGATTTGTCAACTGTTTTTTTATGTTTTTTCAAAAAAATTAAAAAAAATTGAAAAAAGTTTTTTTTGCTTGTTTTTCTTCCGTAATATATACGCGTGCGCGGGCGCGTAGTAGCGCCTTTTTGTGAAAAAAATCGCACAAGGCAAACAAAATACTTTACAAGCAACTTAATTTGCGATATAATATAATGGTTATATAACGTCGAAATGGACTTACCGTTTGAAAAAAGGACGCATACATGAAGATTTCACAAAATTGGAAAGATTACACGATTATCGCCACGGGCGACGGATATAAATTGGAACGGTGGAAGGATATTTATTTACTTCGACCCGATCCGCAGGTCATTTGGCCCATGCAAAGCGATTTGTTTTCCTATCCTAAGCTCAACGCCTACTACAAGCGTAGCGAAAAGGGGGGTGGCGGTTGGAAAATCCTCAAACCCATGCCCGAGGAATGGAACGTGGAATACGATACGCTTGGCTTGCGATTCAAAATCAAGCCCATGGGCTTTAAGCACACGGGGCTGTTCCCCGAACAGGCGGTAAATTGGGAATACATGACCCGTCTTATCCAAAACGCGGGTAGACCGATTAAGGTGTTAAACCTATTCGCCTACACGGGCGGTGCGACGGTGGCTTGCGCCAAGGCGGGCGCGCAGGTAACGCACGTAGACGCGGCGAAAGGCATGGTGGAGCGTGCGGGTGAAAACGCGCGACTTTCGGGGATTGAAACGGGCATACGCTATATCGTGGACGATTGCTTGAAATTCGTGCAAAGAGAGATTCGTCGCGGGAACAAATACGACGCGATCATCATGGATCCGCCCTCGTACGGTAGAGGACCGAACGGGGAAATGTGGAAGATTGAAAACGATTTATATAAATTCGTGCAACTTTGCACGCAAGTGCTTTCGGACGAGCCTTTGTTCGTCTTGATCAACAGTTACACGACGGGTTTGCAACCCATGGTATTGCAAAACATTTTACGGCTCACGCTCAAAGACTTCCGCGGGAAAGTGGAAGCGTACGAAGTGGGCATAAAGACGGAGGAGGGGATCTCCCTTCCCTGCGGTGCGGGAGGTATATTTGTCAATGACGGAACTTAACGAGGGCTATAAGCCGAAATTCAGAATCTTATACGAAGATAATCACGTAATCGTCGTGCTTAAACCGCAAATGACGGCTTGCTGTCCCGACGAGAGCAAGGACGAAAACCTCTTCGATATGGTGAAAGAGTATATCAAGCTCAACTACAACAAACCGGGCAACGTGTATCTTGGACTCGTGCACAGACTCGACCGTCCCACGGGCGGGGTGATGGTATACGCCAAGACGAGCAAGGCGGCGGCGCGTCTTACCGAGGGTTTGCAAACGGGGGATTTCGAAAAGAAATATCTCGCCGTGCTTTGCGGTACGCCGAACGAAGAACGAGGTACGCTTTGCAATTATTTGCGGAAAAACACCGTCAATAACATGGTATACATTTGCACGCCGTCGGAGGACGGCGCGAAGTACGCCGAGCTTGACTATAAGGTCGTCGAGGATAAGGGGAAATATTCGCTTGTCGAGGTGCGTTTGCATACGGGCAGAACGCACCAAATCCGCGTGCAAATGGCGGGAATTTCCCATCCCGTATTCGGGGATATGCGCTACGGCGGAGCGCTAGCGCAAAAAGGCAAACTCGCGCTTTGGGCGTACTGTTTATCGTTCTCGCATCCAATCACCAAGGAACGGTTGCGTTTTATCGCCTATCCGCCCGAAACGGAAACGCCTTGGAAGGCGTTCGACCTTGAAAAAGCGGTGGAAATTCCATGATTTTTTAACATTTTCGTAAAAACAACGAAAATCACCGTGAAATGCGATTGACAAATTTTTATTTTCGGTGTAAAATAGATAAGTACGAGAATGTATATTGAGAAACTCTACAAAAAACGAGAGGCACTTTCATGAAAAAGAAGAAGATTACAGCATTAACTCTTTTGCTCGCTTCGGCTGCCGTAACCACGGCGATCGGGGGAGCTTTGCTCGGTGACGGCGTTGCCGCGGGCGCAGACGAAAAATCGTACGCGCTTACCGACGTATTCTATTCGGCGAACGATCAAGTAATCACCTCTTCCGAAGCTGGCGGAAAAACGGTGACTGCTTTTGCGTTTGCAGACGATACTTCCGTGACTTTGAAACGCAACATGGCGATCAAATGGTTTGCGGGCGCGGGCGTTGAAAAATATTTCACCTTGAAATTCGCGTTCGAAACCTTGGAGTTTTCCAAAGTTACCGTTACGGTAGAAAGCTCTTCCGCTTGGGCAACCGAAGAAGAAAAAGCGACCAACGTCGTCGAGTTTACCAAGGACGCGGACAAGTATTTCGTTGCGGTGAACCCTTCCGAGGAAAACACCGATAAGACGGAAGTTTCGCTCACGGCGGGCGAGGTGATGACGCTTACGCTTGCCGACGGCGAAAACGACGGCGAGTTCAAGGTCTTGCTTTCTGGTAACGAAATCGGTAAATTTGAAAACGTGGGTGCAAACTACGCGGAGTATTCGTATAACGACACCTATCCTTTGACGATTAAGGCGGACCTCGGCGACGAAAACGTGGCTGCGGACGCGAAAGTAAAGGTTTTGCTTTACGAGCTTAACGGACAAAGCTTTGACAATATCACCGAGGGCAAAGTGATGGATAACGCCGCGCCCGTAGTGGTCGTAAACGAAGACGTTTACGGATTCTTGCTCGGTACGGCTTTCTCCTTGGATTATACCGTTATCGACGTGTTGAAGGACAAGAACCTTACCAAGACCTTGGAGTACTATCAATACAACCCTTCGATTGCGGAGGACGACGAGGCGTTTGAAAAGTTCAAGACACTTAGCACCTCCACCTATTTCTACCCCACGACGTATACGCCGTCGGGTGAAACGAAGACGACTACCGTATATAACGAAGAGGGCGCGGAATACGTGGCGGTGAAAGTGACGGTTGGCGACGACGCGTTCAATCAAAGCCCTACGGAAGATAGCGAGTACAAGAAAGCCGTTTACGACCTTTCTTGGTACGTGGTGGATCAAACGCGCGTAAGAACGGACCTTTCCGATAACGGCATCGGGTTTATTGCGGCGGATAGAAACGAAGACGGCGCGACCTATAATTATATCACGGCAGATCCCGACGCGGTGAATGCGGAGGACAAAGTGAACGTGGTAGACGCGCAGTTGAAAACGGCGCGCAAGTCTTTCGACGACGCGCTTGCAAAAGCCGCGAAAGACGTTTACGCGGGTAGTAACTCGTATATCTACTTCCCGTCCTTCGAATGGTTGATTGCCGATAACAACGGTTACCGTAACCTTAAATTCACGATTAGCTATAAAGCGTACGGCGCGGACAGCGCGAGCACTTCGTCCAGCCTTTCCTACAACGCGCTCAAACTTGCCGTGTCCAAAGAAGGCGAATACGAATTCAAAGTCTTTGCAAACGATAAAGCGGGTAATACTATGAAATATTACCTCGACGGGGAACTCGTTTCCGTAACTTCGAGCAACGTATGGGATATCGAAGAAATTCCTTCCTTCACCTTCTCGATTGAGAACAAGGGTTTGAAAGTAGACGACGGAAAGACCGCTTCCGAAAGAAAGGAAACGGAAGTGCGCGACGAAACCTTTACTTTGGAAGATATGACGGTCGTCGGTGCGACGAATCTCCAAGAATCGTATAAGCTCTACAAAGTAGACGTACAAAAGTTCAACAACAATAAGCCCGAGGGCGCGTCCAATATCCTTTCCAACTACCTCACGGATATCACCTACGAAACGATCGCAAACGCGGTAGCGACCAAAGGTCTTGATCAAGTAGAGAACAAAGAATATCATAAGTTCTATTTGGAAGTATACGCGTCCCTTATCGGCGAAAGAGTCAACGCGACCGCCGAAGAAGTGCTTGCAACCGGTTGCTTTACGGAAATCGGCGTGGCAGGCGACCGCGTGAACAACGCGACGGACGAATTTGAAGCGTACGCTTGGAATCCCACCGCGCAGTCGTTCAAGACGGTGGAAGAGGGCGAGTACCTTATCGTTGCAGATTATTGGGAAAAGGAAATTCCTTCGCAACGCGCAATGGCGTATAAGTTGATTACCGTAGAATCGGAAGCGGCTACGATTAAAGGGGAAACGGATTGGTTGAAGAACAACGTCGTTTCCGTCGTACTCTTCTCGATTGCGGGCGTAATGCTTATCCTCATCATTATTCTTCTCCTCGTCAAGCCTTCCGACGAAACGCTTGAAGACGTAGACGAAAAAGTGGCGAACAAAGCAAAAACGAAAAAGAACTAAATAAACGGTTGCCGCTCGTTTAACGGGCGGCAAAATTTTTAACGAAAGGAGGATTGCCCGTGCTACGGCTCGTATGCGACAGCGCGCAAACGCTGAAAGAATTTACGGAAAACAACTATGCGCAAGCGTCCTTTTTTTGGTCGCAACTGATTAAAGATAAAGAAATTAAAGTCAACGGCAAAAAGGTGGGCGGAGATATCCTTCTTTCCGTCGGGGACGAGGTTTGTTATTATTTGACGAAAAAACAAGAGGAAAAGCCTGCGTATTACGCCGTTTACGAGGATGAAAAATTTTTTATTGCGGATAAAGAAAGCGGGGTGAACGCCGAAGCCGTTTTTGCCGATATTTCCCGAAAAACGGGGGGCAGGTACGCGTTTATTCACCGTTTGGATAGAAATACGCGCGGTTTAATCGCGTTTGCCCGTTGCGGAGAATCGGAAAAGGAACTGCTTTCCGCGTTCAAGGAAAAACGCGTGGAGAAAGCGTATAACGCACTTTGTTTCGGCTCGTTTGAAAAGCCCGTTGCCACGCTCACGGCGTTTTTGAAAAAGGGCGGGGAACGCGCGCTCGTAAAGATTTTTGATAAGCCGATTGCGGGCGGGGAAAAAATCGTGACCGAATACGCCGTCAAGGAAAAACGCGCGGACGGCACGACGCTCGTCGAGGTGATTTTGCATACGGGAAAAACGCATCAAATCCGCGCGCACCTCGCGCATATCGGTTGCCCGATCGTCGGGGATATGAAATACGGCGATACGGATAAAAACCGAGAGAAAAAAACGGCGCGCCAATGCCTCGTCGCCAAAAAACTGCGCTTTTCGTTGTCGGGGGCGTTTTCGTATATGAACGGGAAAATTTTCGAGTCCCGTTTCGAGGTGTGAAATGTTTTGCGACGCAAAAACGCATTACGATCTTTTGATAGACGAGGGCGACGATCCCGTTTTCGACGCTCCAAGCCTTCGCGCGTATATGGACGGTTGGGACGGCGCGTTTTTCGTGGAACGGGTAATCCAAGAAAAACCGCAAACCGTTTTGGAAATAGGGGTTGGCACGGGAAGATTGGCACTTCGTATCGCACCCGTTTGCGCACGTTTTTACGGGGTGGATATTTCCCCGAAAACGGTTGTGCGCGCAAAGGATAATTTGCGCGCGATACAAAGCGTAACGCTACTTTGCGCCGATTTTTTGGAGTGGGAAACGGAAGAAAAATTCGACGCCGTGTATTCGTCGCTGACCTTTTTTCATATTCAAGACAAAGAACGGGCTGTACGAAAAGTTGCGAACCTATTGCGCTTGGGCGGTAGATTCGTGCTCTCGATCGATAAAGCGCACGGGGATATTTTAGAACTTTCTTCGCGAAAGGTACGCTTGTATCCCGATACGCCCACGCAAATGCAGGCGTACTTACAAAACGCGGGTTTGACCGTTTTGGAAAAGACGGAAACCGAACGCGCCCATATTTTCGTTTCCGAAAAGCAACGCGACCTTTAACGGGTCGCTTTTTTTTTCAAAAAATGCTTGACAAACGCTTTTTTTCGTGCTATACTATATATGAACGTATGAACATATGTACATATGTTCATACGTTCATATGTTAAGGTGAAGCTTAATAAAACGGAAAAGAAAATAATATAATAAAAAGGAGAAAAATTATGTTACCCAAAACTTTGAAGAATGAAAACGAATCGACCGTAGAAAAGGTGCGCGGAGAAATGCCGTCGGATGAAAAGCTGGAAAAAACGCGCCAAATTTTCTCGGTGCTTTCCGAACCGAAAAGATTGCAAATCGTGTTGGCGTTGTTGAAAGGGGAGCTTTGCGCAAACCAACTTATCGCCGTTTGCGGAACGGAGCAAAGTACCGTGAGCCACCAATTAAGAGTTTTAAGAGATAATAAAATCGTGCGTTCGCGTCGCGTAGGCAAGAACATGGTATATTCTATTGCGGACGAACACGTGCGCGCCATCGTAGAAACGGCGCTTTCTCACGCGAACTGTTAAGCCACGGGAACGCGTTTGGGGGAGAATTGAGCGATAAATTGTTAAGCTTTGCGAGGTTGACGCTCGTTAGGCTAGCGGAGGAGAGGTATGAAAAGTGTTTTGCGGTTGCGCGGGTTGGATTGCGCGCATTGCGCGGCGGAATTGGAAGAAAAAATTTCCGCTTTGGACGGGGTGCAAAGCGCCGTCGTTTCCTTCGTCAACGGTCTTTTGACGGTGGAATACGACGGGGAAGAAACGCTTGAAAAAATTATTGCCGAAACAAACGCTTTTGAAGAGGTACGCGTGGTGGAGGAAACGGAAAACGCCGACGCGGGGAAGAAACGGCGGTTTCAATGGTTACTGATCGCCCTTTCCGCGCTGTTTTTTGTCGGCGGGGGCTTGCTTGAACGCTTTGCCGTCGGCGCGGTTGCGCATTATATTTGTTACGCCTTGGCGTATTTTGCCGTCGGGTATCCCGTACTTATCAATACGGGGAAGAATATCGTAAAGGGCAATATTTTCGACGAGAACTTTCTCATGACGGTCGCTTCGATCGGGGCGGCGTTATTGGGCGAGTGGAGCGAGAGCGTGCTCGTTATGCTTCTTTATCAAATCGGGGAAACTTTGCAAGGCATGGCGGTGGATTCCTCCCGCCGTTCGATTACGAGGCTCATGGACTTGAAGAGCGAATGGGCGACCGTATTAGACGAATGTGATTGCGGGGCGTGTCACGAACACGCTCAAAAGCAGGTGCGCCCCGAAGCATTGAAAATCGGGGATACCGTACTCGTCAAAGCGGGGGAGAAAGTACCCGTGGACGGAGTGTTGCTGGACGAAACCGCTTCGCTGGATACGAAATCGTTGACGGGAGAATCGGAGCTTCGGCAGGTTAAAGCGGGGGAAGAGTTGCTTTCGGGCTGTATCAACGCGGGGAACGCGTTCAAAATGCGGGTGGTTCGCGAATATGAAAACAGCGCGGTAAGCAAAATCCTCGATCTCGTGGAAAACGCCTCGTCAGGCAAGGCGAAGCCTGAAAAATTTATTACCAAATTCGCACGCTATTATACGCCGATCGTGTGCGTGGCGGCGTTGCTCCTCGCTTTTGCCGTACCGTTTATAGACGGACTCGTTTCGGGCGGGGATATTCTGTTTAAGGATTTCCCCCGTTGGTCGAAATCGGCGCTTACGTTTTTGGTCGTTTCCTGTCCGTGCGCACTTATTATTTCCGTGCCTCTCACTTATTTTTCGGGGATCGGCGCGTGCGCGAAAAAGGGGATTCTCGTCAAGGGCGCGACCTATCTCGACGAGGTAGCGCGCGCGAAAATTTTTGCGTTTGATAAAACGGGCACTTTGACGGAAGGGAATTTCACCGTTTGCGAGGTGCGAGAACAAGGCGTTTCCAAGGAAGAACTTCTCTATCTCGTCGCGGCGGTGGAGCGCGCTTCGTCGCACCCCATAGCAAAGGCGTTCGAGAACGTGCCGACCCCGTACGTCGCGCAAGAAGTGCGCGAGTTTGCGGGGCGGGGGCTGTCGGGTGTAATCGACGGAAAAACGGTGCTTATTGGTAGCGTTCGGCTACTGCGCGAAAACAAAGTTTTCGCGATCGAAGAGCGTAGCCCGTACACGCTTATTTATATAGCGAGGGAAGATACTTACCTTGGCTGTATTGCCGTCGGGGATAAGCTTCGCGAGGAAGCGAAAGAGGCGTTAAGTCAGCTTCGAAACGCGGGTGCGGAACGCTTGGTAATCTTGACGGGCGATACGCCCGAGCGGGCGCAAAAAATTGCGTACGAGGCGGGCGTGTCCGAGGTGAAAGCGTCTTTGCTTCCCGACGAAAAACTCCGCGAAGCAAACGAGTATAAGAAGGAAGGCGGTTTCGTGTACGTGGGCGACGGTGTGAACGATGCGCCCGTAATGGCTGTGGCGGACTGCGGAGTTTCCATGGGGAAATTGGGTAGTGCGGCGGCGGTAGAAGCGTCCGATTTGGTGTTGATTTCCGACAATCTTTCCGCGTTGCCAAAGTGTGTGAAAATCGCGAAAAAGACCCGCGCGGTCGCCCTGCAAAATATCGTATTTTCTATCGTTATGAAAGTGGCGTTCATGACGCTCGGCGCGCTTGGCGTGTTGCCTTTGGGGCTTGCGGTGTTCGCGGACGTGGGCGTGATGTTGCTCGCCGTCCTCAACGCGCTTCGCGTATCTTAAATAAAAAGGAGAAAATTATGCAAAAGAAAAAATTAGTAGTCGCGTCGGGGAACGCGCATAAACTTCGCGAAATCGCGGAGATCTTCACCGAATACGAGGTCGTTTCGCAAAAGGAAATGGGTTTTGACGAGGACGTGGAGGAAACGGGCGTTACCTTTGCGGAAAACGCGTTGATCAAAGCGCGCGCGGCGTGCGCGGCACTTGGGGAAACGGTGCTTGCGGACGATAGCGGTATTTGCGTGGACGCGCTCGACGGCGCGCCGGGCGTGTTTAGCGCGCGATACAGCGGAGGGCACGGCAACGATCAAGGCAACCGCGATTTGCTCTTGAAGAATTTGCAGGGCGTAAGCGACCGTCGCGCACACTTTTGTTGCGCCGTTGCGCTCGTTTCGCCCGACGGAAAAGAACTCGTCGCGGAGGGTAAAACCTACGGGAAAATCTTATACGAGGAAACGGGCACGGGCGGTTTTGGCTACGATTGCCTGTTTGAAAGCGACGATTTGCATAAATCCTTCGGCGTAGCTACGCCCGAGGAAAAGAACGCCGTTTCTCACCGCTTCCGCGCCTTGAAAGCGTTAAAAGAAATTTGGAAACCGTAATTTTTCTTGTAGAACGCATGAACATATGTACATATGTTCATATGTTCATATATCCGACGGGGGATTTTTTTGGAGAGAAAGGAGAAAAAATGAAAAAAATTATCGTGGTTTCCGATTCGCACGGGAACGCAAACGCGGTGGAGGGGTTGCGCCCTTTGATTGCGGAAAACGATATATTCGTGCATTTGGGCGACGGGGCGCAGGATATCCGCGCGATTACGGCGGAGTTTCCCGAAAAAGTATATTTTTGCGGGGGGAATTGCGACTTTTTCACCGCCTATCCCGCCGAGGGCGTGATGGAAGTGGAGGGCGTGCGAATTTTCTACTGCCACGGACATAGGTACGGCGTGAAAAATTCTTTGGATACGCTCGCGCAGGTCGCAAAGTCCCGCGATTGCGATATCGCGCTTTACGGGCATACCCACGAGGCGAAAATTACGCAAATCGACGGCGTGACGCTCGTCAATCCGGGTACGCTTCGTTACGCGCTCGATCGGGGCGGAAGCTATTGCTATCTCGTCGTCAACGGTTCGAAGTTTACGCCCGTGCTCGTTGGGGAAATTTTTAGGTAAACGGCTTTGTGCAAAAGCACGAAGTCTTTTTTTGCAAAAATTAGAAAAAATTTCAAAATTATTAGGATTGAATCTTGACAAGAATAAAAAAATAGTGTATAATAGATATATAGAAAGTAAAAAATAGAAAAGGAGGAATTTTTATGAAAAAGATAATCGTTATAGGTTTGACGGCAACGGTTTGTGCGTTTACGATGGTGGGATGCGGTGAAATGATTCACGAAAAATACGAGCGCGCGGACGCGTACAGCGTGGGCGATTTTACTTACGATAGCGCGACGGTCAAGAGCTTGGAAATCGATTGGGTCGCGGGAGCGATCACGCTCGTGGAGAGCGATAAAGCCACGCTGTCCGTATACGAGAAAAACCCCGCCGAGGACGACGCGGACAAAGTGCATTATCTTCTCGAAGGCGGTGCGCTCAAAATCCAATATTGCAAATCGGGAAAATGGGGTTCGATTGCGGAGCGAAACAAGGCGTTGACGGTGGAAGTGCCGTCGGGGATAAGCATAGAAATCGACGCGGTAAGCGCGGACGTGCAGGCGGAAACGCTCACGGCAAGGGAGATTTCCGTGAGTACTGTTTCGGGCGAGGTAGAAGGTAACGCGTGGACGGCGGACGTGGTGGAAGTGGAAACGACGAGCGGGAATTTGCAGGTCGGTTTGATTTCCGCAACGGAAATTTCCGTGGAAACGACGAGTGGAGAAGTGGAAGGTCGCGCGTGGACGGCGGACGAGGTGGAAGTGGAAACGACGAGCGGGGATTTGCAGGTTGGTTTGATTTCCGCAACGGGAATTTCCGTGGAAACGACGAGTGGAGAAGTGGCGTTTTCCATGGAGAAAGGGCGCGCGGAAGTGGATACGGTGAGCGGAGACGTTACGATCAAACTCCCGGAAGGCGTGGGGGCGAGAATCGAATACGAAACGGTGAGCGGAGATTTCTCGTCGGCGTTTGCGTATACGAAAGAACGCGATATTTACACGGTTGCAGGCGGGGAACTTGCCTTGTTCGTGGAAACGTCGAGCGGGGATTTGCGAATCGAATAAAAGAAAAAAAACGGACGGGAAACCGTCCGTTTCGTATATGTAAAGTAAATCCGCCTGTGCCGCACCTCGGTAAAATGATGAACCCGGTGTACACCAGGTGGGTGCTGCATCTCAACGCCTCGGACTTCCCGCGTAAACGTAGGCCTTGCCTATCGCCAAGAATACCTGCTCCCGAATAAATACTGTGGATTCCGTTTTGTACCGAACTCCGAACACCGCAGATTGTATTTTTATTATACACGCTTTTTTTAGCTTTGTCAACGAAATGAGCGTGGGAAATACAGGTTTATTTTTGCGGATCGTCGGGCGTGCACAGGAGCGGAATGAAATAGCGAAGCAAATTAATACCGATGGAAATGAGGATTTTCCAAATCACCACGCTCGTGGAACGAATAAAGAAACAGTCGAGCACGGTTGCCATAAGCCAAAAGAGGAGTATGCACGAAAAGGTGTCTTCGTAGATTTGCTTTTGTTCCTTGACGGGGTATTTCGCGTCGATATTTTTAACGATCGTGACCGTGACCGAGAGGGGCACTGCCGTGGTGGCGACGAGTGCGAGCGTGATAAGCGCGCCTTTTGCAAGCCCGTCGTAGAACGGGGTCAAAATATAGGTAAGCGCGCTACTGCCCGCAAAAGAGAGCAAACAAACGAGGACTAATATCCACTTGCACGCGGTCGTGCGTTTGGTTTTCATTTGTTTCGCCTCGGGTGGAGTCGGCTTTTGCGTAGGCGCGACGGGCGTAGGGGGAACGACCGTTTTTGCAAACGGAATATCCCCGCGAAGCTGTTGCAAAATATTCGCGTCTTTCAACGCGCTTAAAAACGATTCTTCCGATTCGTGACGGTACTTAAACATGGCTTGGATACTGCCAAGTTGTAATTCCATGCCCGCCGTCATCACCGTTTCGCGCAGGTATACGGCAAGGAACTGTTTTTGCAACGACACGGCGTAATTGATTTCGTTTCGGCAGTTGTTCGAGTTAATGGCGTTCGGGGAAATGAACGCGATAAACACCGCGCAATTTTTGATGCGTTGCGCAATGTATTCGGGCCATTCCGTACCCGCTTCGATTCCCTCGTCGTACCATACCTTATACCCGTTGTCCTGTAAGAACCGTATGACGGGTAAAATTTCGTCCGCGTCTTTGTGCGCGTAGCTAATAAAAATGTAATCGTCCGTTTGTGGCATAAAAAATGCTTCCTCCCGACGCTTAATCCCGCTTGGAATTAAGTCGTTGTAAAAAATGAAATATTTCTTTTTCGAAGTTCAAGCCGTATCGTTTGTCTTCTACTTCCGTTGCGGAACGGCGAATCGCCGCCGTAACGAAATCCGTGGCAAGCAAAATGGCTTCGTCTTCCGTCTTGCCCCGTGCCAACGCGCCCGTGAACGCCGAAGCGAACACGTCGCCCGCTCCGCAAAAGAACCCGTCTATATTTTCCGTTGCGTAGCGGTGTACGCCCGTTTCGTCGCCGTAATAAACGCAGTTTTTGCCGTTCTCTAAAATCCCCGTAACGATAGGGCGCGGGCAAAGCCCTCGTAACGCTTCCGTTAATGTTTCGGAGTCTTGCGCGGGGTATTCCACCTTGGCAAGATAACACGCTTCCGTCGCGTTTGGCAGGATAAAATCCGCTTCCTTGCAAAGTTCGCGCATTTTTTCCACGAACGCGGGGGTAAACCCTGCGTACAGCGCGCCGTTGTCGCCCATGACGGGATCGACGATAAATTTCCCGCCTGCCCGTAAAAATTTCCGTTTGAGCGTTTGTACCAGCTCGATTTGCGCGATACTCCCCAAATATCCGCTGTACAAAAAATCAAATTGTATTTGAAGCTGTTCCCAATGTCTAACGATATCGGGAATATCGTCCGTTAAATCGCGGAAGGTGTATCCCTCAAAACCGCCCGTATGCGTGGATAAAATCGCCGTCGGGAGTACGTCACAGGTAACCCCGCACGCGGAAATGATGGGTAGAGATACGCTCAGCGAACATTTTCCCACGCAAGATATATCGTTTACGGCAAGTACGCGCATTTTTTTACTCTCTCCCAAAAAATATTTTAGAAATCTCTTATATTCTATTATAATTTTCTTGCGTTTTTTTGTCAAATGTATTAAAATAGTATAAACGGTTTTTTTTGAAAAAAAGCGTATATTCTTCGCAATACTTCGCCCCGCTGTGGCAACCCTCGGTCATTTACGCGAAGTAAACTTCCTCGGGTTATCCTCGCGCACCTTGTCTTGCTGGAATCTCCGCGTTTTTTCATAAAAAAAATGAATTTGAAAAAAAGCGTATATTCTTCGCAATACTTCGCCCCGCTGTGGCAACCCTCGGTCATTTACGCGAAGTAAACTCCCTCGGGTTATCCTCGCGCGCCTCGTCTTGCTGGAATCTCCGCATTTTTTCATAAAAAAATGAATTTGAAAAAAGCGTATATTCTTCGCAATACTTTCCCTGTTTGCGGGGAGGGGGGCGAATCTCATACGAATTAGGAGAATAAATTATGGCTATTACAGGAGAAATCAAACGAAACACGGTAGCGTACGCGGATTTTGAAAAGTACGAGAACGAAATCGTGACGGTAAAGGGAACGATTCACAATATCCGTATGATGTCCGATTTTGCGTTCGTAATTTTGCGTACGGCGCGGGAAACGATTCAATGCGTATACGCGGAAAGCTTTTCCGATTACCGCATGGGCGAAGAGGTAAAAGAGGAATGTGCGGCGAAAGTGACGGGTAAAATCGTTGCGGGCGTGCAAAAGGACGGTTCGAAGCGTTACGAATTGCAGATTCATAATATCGAGCTTTTGTCCCATCCCGCGGAAATTCCGCCCGTGGTTATTACGAAAAAGCAAGTCAACTGCGATTTGTCCACCAACCTTGATTACCGTCCCGTTACCTTGCGTAACCCCAAGGAACGCGCAATTTTCAAATTGCAAGAGGGTATCGCGCGCGGTTTTAGAGAATTTTTGAGTAAGGAAGGCTTTACGGAAATCCGTTCCCCGAAAATCAACTTCGCGGGTGCGGAAGGGGGCACGAACGTGTTCAAGCTCGACTATTTCGGTAAGCAAGTATACCTCGCGCAATCTCCTCAGCTTTATAAGCAGGCGCTCGTTGCCGTCTACGAAAGAGTATTCGAAATCGCGCCCGTATTCCGCGCGGAACACCACGATACGAGCCGTCATTTGAACGAATATATCTCGATGGACTTCGAAATGGGCTTTATCGATTCGTTTGAAGATATCATGAATATGGAAGCGGGCGTTTTGAAGTATATCATGGAACTTTTGAGAACGGAGTATAAAAACGAAGTGGAGCTTCTCCATATCGATCTTCCGCAAATCACGGAAATTCCCGTGTTGAAGTTTATGGAAGCGAAAGAAATTCTCATGAAGAAATTCAAGTATCAACCCACGGACATGAAAGACTTCGACCCCGAAGAGGAACAGCTCCTTGGCAAATACGCGAAAAAGAACTTCAACTCCGATTTCATTTTCATTACCCATTATCCTTCCAAAAAGCGTCCTTTCTATACCATGGACGACCCCGAAGATCCCGAATACACCTTGTCTTTCGACTTGTTGTTTAGGGGCTTGGAAATTACCTCGGGCGGACAGCGTATTCACGACTACCACGCGCAGGTGGAAAAAATGCAAAAACTCGGTATGGATCCCGAACAGTTTGCGACCTATCTCATGCTCCACAAATACGGCGCGCCTCCCCACGGTGGCTTGGGCTTGGGCTTGGAAAGACTTACCATGCACCTGCTCGGCGCGAAGAACGTTCGCGAAGCGACCATGTTCCCTCGCGATATCAACCGCGTAAGCCCGTAAAGGAGATTCGTTATGTGGAATGGTAAAAATAAAGCGGTCACTTTCAGTTTTGACGACGGCGTTACGCAAGATATTCGCTTAATAGAAATTCTTAATAAATACGGGTTGAAAGGTACGTTCAATCTTAATTCTTCACTACTTGGCTTGCAAGGAGAACTTTCGTTCAACAATCACGTTGTTCGTCACGATAAAATTCCTGCCTGTAAGGTAAAGGAAATTTATGCGGGGCACGAGGTAGCGGTGCATACGCTCACGCATCCCAATCTTACGGGGCTTGATGAGGAAACGATCGTTTATCAGGTGGAGGAGGATCGTAAACAGCTTTCTCGGCTTTGCGGGTACGAGGTTGTGGGAATGGCGTATCCTTGCGGGGGTGTCAATAACGACGATCGCGTTGCGGGGATTATTCGAACGCGTACAGGCGTTAAATATTCGCGTACGATCACGTCCACGGAAGATTTTAATTTGCAGTCTAATTATTTCCGCTTTAATCCTTCGGTGTATTACGCGCAGGACAACTTTGAACAAATCGTAGACGAATTCCTTGCTACGCAATCGAGCGAGCCCCAGCTTCTTTATATTTGGGGACACGCCTACGAGATGGACGGAGGGCTTATTTCGTGGGAAAAATTTGAAAAAATTTGCCAAAAGATTTCGGGCAAAGCGGATATTTTCTACGGCACGAACAAAGAAGTTTTGCTTTGATTTGCAATTTTTGCTTTACAAAAACGAAAAAATATTGTATAATGAATACAACTTCATAAAAAGGCGTTAAAAGAGGACAAGTCTTTCGTTTGTATCCCGCAAAGAGAAATTCCGTTTTGGTGAAAGGAAGAAGGGGAGAACGAAAGGTATCACCTCGTCAGCTTACCTTGCGAAATGCAAAGAGTAGTGAGGTACGGATTCGCGTTCCGTTATCCCGCGCGACGAATGATGGTTCGGTGGTTTATAAACGGTAGCAAAGGGCTATTGCGTTTTTCCGAAACGCAATAGCCCTTATTTTTTAGTAAAAAACTCCAAAGGAGAAAAAAGATATGTCTATGTACAAGAAAGTGGACACTTCGCTCAATTTCGTGGAAAGAGAGAAGAAGATCGTCGAGTATTGGAACGAAAACAAAATTTTTGAAGAAAGTATGTCGGTGACGGAAGGCGGGGAGGAGTTTTCCTTCTACGACGGTCCGCCCACGGCGAACGGAAAACCGCATATCGGGCACATTTTAACCCGCGTTATGAAGGATATCGTGCCCCGTTATAAAACGATGAAAGGCAAGCACGTTTTGAGAAAAGCGGGCTGGGATACGCACGGGCTTCCCGTGGAACTCGAAGTCGAGAAAAAACTCGGCTTGGAAAGCAAAACGGGGATTGAAAGCTACGGGATCGAGCCGTTTATCAAGGAATGTAAAAACTCCGTATTCAAATATACGAACGAATGGAAAGAAATGTCCGATCGCGTAGGGTATTGGTGCGATATGGACAACCCCTACGTGACCTATCACGACGACTATATCGAATCGGAATGGTGGGCGCTCAAAGAAATCCATAAAAAGGGTTTGCTTTATAAGGGGCATAAAATCGTTCCCTATTGCCCCCGTTGCGGAACGGCGCTTTCCTCACACGAGGTTGCGCAGGGCTATAAGGACGTAAAACAGCTCACCGCGTTCGTGAAGTTTAAGGTAAAGGGCGAAGAGAATACTTATATTCTCGCTTGGACGACCACGCCTTGGACGCTTCCTTCCAACGTCGCGCTTTGTATGAATCCCGAGTACGACTATGTGAAAGTACAAATGACGGAAAGCGGGGAGAAATATATCCTTGCCGAAGGGCTTTTGAAATCGGTGCTTGGGGAAGAGGGGTACACGGTGCTTTCCACGCAAAAGGGGCTTGCGTACGAGTACACCGAGTACGAACCGCTCTATCCGTTCGGGAAAGAAAAGTTCGCGTATCGCGAAAAATCTCATTTCGTAACCTGCGATTCGTACGTTACTCTTTCCGACGGTACGGGCGTCGTGCATATCGCGCCCGCGTTCGGTGAGGACGACTATAAGGTGGGCAAGCGCTACGGCTTGCCCGTCGTACAGCTCATCACCGAAGAGGGGAAATTTCCCGAGGGTTGCGGAGCGTTCACAGGTATGGGCGCGCAATCCGCCGACCCCGTTATCGTAAAAGACCTCAAAGAAAAGGGTTTGCTTTTGAAAACGCTTGAAGTATTGCATAGCTATCCGTTCTGTTGGCGTTGCGATACCCCGCTTATCTATTACGCCCGTTCGAGCTGGTTTATCAAGGTTACGGCGGTCAAGGATAGATTGATTGCCGCCAACCGCTCGGTGAATTGGATGCCCGACACCATCAAAGAGGGGCGTATGGGCAATTTCCTCGAAAACGTAATCGATTGGGGCTTGTCGCGCGACAGATATTGGGGTACGCCGTTGCCCGTATGGGTTTGCGAGGACTGCGGTGAGATCGAAGTGATCGGTTCGAGAGCGGAACTCGTGGAAAAATGCGGGGCAAAGCAGGATATCGAACTGCATCGCCCGTATTTGGACGAATTGACCTGCAAATGCGGTAAGTGCGGTGGCAAAATGCGCCGTACGCCCGAGGTGATCGACTGTTGGTTCGATTCGGGTTCTATGCCGTTTGCACAGTATCACTATCCGTTCGAGAATAAGGATTTGTTCGAAAAGACCTTCCCCGCCGATTTCATTTCGGAAGCGGTCGATCAAACGCGCGGTTGGTTCTATACCCTGCTCGTAATCTCTACGATTTTGTTCGACAAAGCGCCGTTCAAAAACTGTATCGTGCTCGGTCACGTCAACGACAAAAACGGGATTAAAATGTCCAAGCATAAAGGCAACGTCGTCGATCCTTGGTCGGTGCTCGATAAACAGGGCGCAGACGCGGTGCGTTGGTATTTCTATACCTCTTCCGCGCCTTGGCTTCCTTCCCGTTTCTACCCCGAAGCGGTGAGCGAGGCGCAAAGAAAGTATATGGGTACGCTTTGGAACACTTACGCGTTCTTCTGTCTGTACGCGGATATCGATAATTACGACCCGTCCAAATACGATTTGAAATCGTGTAAGCTTTCCTTAATGGATAAATGGATTCTCTCCAAGCTCAACACGCTGATCGATACGGTGGATAAGGGCTTGAACGAGTATAATATAATAGATAGCGCGCGCGCGTTACAGGATTTCTCGGATATTCTTTCCAATTGGTACGTGCGTCGCGGTCGCGATCGGTATTGGGGTAGCGAAATGACGGAGGATAAGGCGGCGGCGTATACCGTGCTTTGGTACGTTCTCGTCACCTTTGCAAAACTTACCGCGCCCTACACGCCGTTCGTTGCGGAGGAAATGTATCTTAACCTCGTGCCGGCGTTCTTCAAGGACGCGCCCAAATCGGTGCACCTTTGTCCGTTCCCTTGCTACGACGCGTCAATGGTGGACGCGGAGTTGGAAAAGGGCATGGATACCGTCCTTGATATCGTCAACCTCGGTAGAGCCGCTCGAAATACGGGCAACGTGAAAAACCGTCAACCGCTCAAAGAAATGTTCGTCGTGACGGCGCGTGCGGAAGAGCTCGACGAGGGCTTGAAAGCGATTGCGCTGGACGAACTCAATATCAAGGAATACCGCTCGGCGGAGGACGCAAGCGAGTTTATTTCGTATAAACTCAAACCGCAACTCAAAACGATCGGTCCTAAATACGGGAAAAAGCTCGGCATGATCAAAGCGTTCCTCGAAGGTTGCGACGCGAAACAAGCCAAAGCGGTGGTGGATGCCGTTCGTGGCGGTGGCACTTATACGCTGGAAGCGGACGCGGAGGTCGTACTCACGGAAGAGGATCTGCAAATCTTCACCGAAAGCAAGGCGGGCTTCATTTCGGCAAGCGATAAGGGCGTGACCGTTGCACTCAATACCGAACTTACCGAAGAATTGATCGTCGAGGGGATCGAAAGAGAACTCGTTTCCAAGATCCAAACGATGCGAAAGGAAGCCGATTACCAAATCACCGACCGTATCTCTATATATTATATAGCGGACGGGCGCGCGAAAGCGGTTTTGGCAAAGGGCGCGTTCGCTACCGACGTTCTCGCCGTATCGGTGCAAGAGGGCGAAGCGGACGGCTTTACCAAATCGGTGGATATCAACGGCGAAAAAGTTACGATCACAATCGTTAAAGTCGCGCAATAAAGATGTTTTTGTAAAAATTTGAAAATTTTTGAATTTTTTTCAAAAAAGAGCGAAAAAACAGTTGACAAAGGGAAGAGAAAGTGGTAATATAGACGAGCTGTCACGCGGGGAGGGTAAAAAAGCCCCGAAAAAGCCAAGCAAAAATAAAAACT
>JAFQGG010000045.1 GCA_017415505.1 Clostridia bacterium | reverse complement strand
GACCCGAATGACCCGTTGACGGGTAGCAAGTAATCTATGCATGACTGGCAGGTCAATAAAAAAGCACATTTGTGCTATGCCAGTAGGAAAGGGCTATGCCCGAAAAAGTAAAGCCACCCGCTATGCGGGTGGATATTTACTATTCCGAACTTGCTGATATGACCTTGGACGGGATTCGCCCCAACTACGAAATCGACGACGACGGGAAATGGGTGACTTGCCAAGGCAGTATTCCCCAAGCCATGACGGCGTTTTTCGAGGGCGAAAACTTCGAGGACTGTATTCGCGGAGCGATCTCGATCGGCGGGGACGCGGACACGATCGGGTGCATGACGGGCGCGGTCGCCGAGGCGTTTTACGGCGTGCCCTACGAAATGGAAGCGGAAGCGCTCGCGCGCCTTTCCGACGATTTGAAAAGTATCTACTACGCGTTTGAAACGCTAAAAAAACCGCGCGTAAAATAACGGATAAAATCCCCCGCTTTCGGACAAAATGAAAGCGGGGGTAACTTTATGACGGATAAAGAAATTTTCGAGGAAATCCAAGCGACGGCGGAGGAACTGCGCGCGGATCGGCGGTTTTTGCACGCGCACGCCGAGGTGGGGTTTGCGCTTCGGGAAACGAAAGCGTTTATTTGCGCGCGGTTGCAAGAAATGGGCTACGCGCCGAAAACGGTGGGCAGGTCGGGCGTGCTCGCGACGATAAACGGGGACTTTACCTTCCCCACCGCCAAACGCGTCCTGCTCCGTGCGGATGCGGACGCGTTGCCGATTTTGGAAAAATCGAGCGAACCGTTCCGCTGTAAACGGGGGAATATGCACGCCTGCGGGCACGATTTGCATACGGCGACGCTCCTTGGCGCGGCGCGGTTTTTGAAGGCGCACGAGCGGGAGCTTGCGGGCGAGGTGCGATTGCTCTTTCAGCCCGCCGAAGAGATTTTAGAAGGCGCGAAAGCGTGTATCGAGGACGGCGTGACGAAGGGCGTGGACGGCGCGTTCGCTTTGCACGTCGCCGTCGATACTCCGTTGAAAACGGGCACTTTGCTCCTGCCCCCGTCGGGGGTGAGCGCGCCCGCCGCCGATTATTTCACGATTGAGGTGAAGGGCAAGGGCTGTCACGGCTCTGCGCCCCAAAACGGCGTGGACGCACTTTCGGTGGCTTCGTATATTCTGCTTGCGTTGCAAGAGATTCCCGCGCGGGAGCTTTCTCCCGCGCAACCCGCCGTGCTCACCGTGGGAAAAATGCTCGGCGGTGAGGCGGGGAACGCGATTGCGCAAACGGCGAGTTTGCAAGGCACGCTCCGCGCGTTCGACGGAGAAGTGCGCGCGCGGATAAAAAAACGCTTGCGGGAAATCGCAAGCGGAGTGGCGCAAAGCTTTCGCGCCAAGGCGAAAATTTCTTTCGGCGGAGGGTGTCCCACGCTCGTAAACGACGGGGGCATGGTTGCGTTCACCAAGGAAATTTTCGGGGATAGGGCGGTGTCCGTGCAAGATATGGGCGCGGGGTTCGCCGCGCGCAACGGCGGGTCGGAGGACTTCGCGTATATTAGCCACGAAGTACCCTCCGTCATGATCGCTTTGGCGGCGGGCGCGCGGGAACAGGGGTATAAATACCCCCTGCACCACCCGAAAGTGCGCTTTGACGAGGACGCGCTCGTTTACGGCGCGTACGCGTACGCTACCTTTGCCTACCGCGCGTTGCAAAAAAACGGTTGACCCAAGTAAACGCAAAGAAATTTTTTAGGTTCGGATTCTTCGCCGAATAGCAACCGCCCGCTTTTGCAGAGCGCAAAAGCGGGCGGTTCGTTTTCGAAATCGCGCGAGAAACCCGCGCGATAATATGCACTTTACCCCGCGGTAAAAAAGAAAAGCAAAACGATTGAAATTTTGATCGGAATATGATATAATATACCTACAAATAAGAATTTGTCTAATAGAAGTAAGGAGATGCAAAACAATGAATAAAAACAAAATAATAAGTCTTGTTAATTCACATCGTAAAATTTTTTGTTTGTGCTCAAAAATTTATAACAGTATATCACCGAGGAATAAATTACACACAAAAGGAAGCAAGGTTTCAATCGGAGTTTCTATTATTAAAGGTTTAAAAATCATTAGTTATGGTCGTGACAATGAGATTGTTATTGGTGATTTTGTAAGAATAAAAAACAGTACAATTATTTTGCACGGCAATAATAATAGGATTCATATTAAAGATTTTTCATATCTGAATCAAATTGAACTGTATACTGAGGATTCAAACAATGAAATTGTAATAGGTTCCCATACAAGTCTTTGTGGAAAAGCTCACTTTGCAGCAATCGAAGGAACAAAAATACATATTGGCGATAATTGTCTGTTCTCTAGTGATTTACATTTTCGAACAGGAGATTCCCATTCAATTTTAAATATGCAGGGAGAACGTATCAATAAATCACAAGACATTGTAATAGAGGACCATGTATGGGTTGGAACTAAAGTAACTTGCTTAAAAGGTGTACGTGTGTCAAGAGATTCAGTTGTTGCCGCAACCACTACGTTATGCAAAGACTATGATACTCCCAATGTAATTATTGGTGGTGTTCCAGGTCGAATTATTAGAACAGATATAAATTGGTTAGACGAGAGAATTTAAAACTCGACAAATTCCAATTTGTCGAGTAGTTGATAAATAAGAATTTGTAGGAGCATATATGAATAGCGTAAATAAAACACTATACATTCCCTTATACGGTAAGTCCTACGTGAGCAAGAAGGGCTTGTTCCTTGATGATAAAAAAGCCGAAGAAATTTGGGAGGCAGAAGAATTTTCGCTTAAAGGGAAATCAAAATCCAAATGGCTTGCTTACTATATGGGAGTTCGTTCTGCCGTGTTTGACGAATGGCTTAATCAACGAATGACGGATTTACAGGACGCAGTAGTTATACAGATTGGTTGCGGAATGGATAGCCGTATTATAAGAGTCGGAACTAAAAATCACAAGTGGTACGACGTGGATTTTTCGGAAGTTATTGAAGAAAGAAAACGCTACTATACCGAAACGGACGACTATAAAATGATCGCAGGCGACGCAAGAGATTGTAAATGGCTGACAGCTATTGAGGAAAAGAAATCTGCCATCGTCGTTATGGAAGGCGTGAGTATGTATTTGACCATAGACGAAATGCGAAATTTAGCAGATTGCCTTTGCGCGCATTTTGAAAGTCTTTCTCTTTTGGTGGATTGTTATACTTCTTTTGCTGTTAAAATGTCAAAGCGAAGAAACCCTATAAACGACGTAGGCGTAACCGAGGTTTACGGTATAGACGACCCGCAAGCTTATCAAAGCGAGAAGCTTGCCTTTGTAAAAGAACACACGATGATACCTCAAAAATACATAGACGAGTTAAAAGGAATTGAAAGGTTTATTTTTGCCAAACTTTATGCGGGCGGTTTCTCGAAGAAGCTGTATCGCTTGTTTGAATACAAAAAGAATGAATCAAATTCCAATTTGTAAGGATAGAAAGTATGATTATTTTAATTGCAGGAGCATCGCACACAGGCAAAACTGCACTTGCTCAAAAGTTGCTCGAAAAATATAAATACCCATATCTCTCAATCGACCACCTTAAAATGGGCTTAATTCGTAGCGGAAACACCAAACTCACTCCAATGAGCGACGATAAGGATTTAACCGCATACTTATGGCCTATTGTTCGTGAAATGATAAAAACTGCAATTGAGAACAAGCAGAACTTAATTGTTGAAGGTTGCTATATTCCGTTTGATTGGCAGAAGGACTTTGAGCGGCAATATCTTGAACAGATTAAATACTATTGTTTGGTACTGAGTGAGAACTATATAAGAAATCATTTTGCAGACATAAAGAAATATGCAAATGTCATTGAAAATCGTTTGGATGATGAATGGTGCACCATGGAGAATGTATTGTCAGAAAATACACAGATGTTAGAATCTGCAAAAAAGTATAATGTGAACTACATACTCATTAACGATAAGTACGAAATCAATATTGAGTTATAACGGTAAATTCCAAT